>CAWUNN010000064.1:0-8117 GCA_963923185.1 uncultured Limnohabitans sp.
ACACAGAGTAGATCGTCGGCAGCGTCAGATGTGTATAAGAGACAGGTTTCATTGCAGCCGGTCAAACCGGGGCAGGGCACTGATCATGGGCTTTGACCTTGATTTCATTCAGCCCGACTTGTTCTTCAAGTTTTTGCAAAAAGGCCTGGTCTTCAGCATCGAGTTGACCGTGGTGGCGACTTTGGGGGGCTTGTTGCTGGGCACATTGTTGGCGTTGATGCGTTTGTCGGGCAAGGTCTGGATGGCGCATCCTGCCACGGCCTATGTCAACGGCATGCGCTCGGTGCCTTTGGTGATGGTGATTCTGTGGTTTTATTTGCTGATTCCGTTTTTGATTGGCAAACCCATGGGTGCCGAGATCTCAGCGGTGATCACTTTCATCGCCTTTGAGGCCGCTTATTTCAGTGAAATCATGCGCGCTGGCATCCAATCCATCCCGCGCGGACAAGTCATGGCAGGCCAAGCGGTGGGGTTCACGTATGCCCAAAACATGCGCCACATCGTGCTGCCCCAGGCCTTGCGCAACATGCTGCCGGTGTTGTTGACCCAAACCATCATTTTGTTTCAAGACACATCGCTGGTCTACGCCATTGGCGCTTACGATCTGCTCAAGGGTTTTGTCACCGCTGGCAAAGTCTATGGACGACCCGAAGAGTCCTACCTGATCGCCGCCGTGGTCTACTTTGTCATTTGTTATGCCCTGTCTGGCCTGGTCCGACGCTTGCAGGCCCGGGTGGCCATCGTGCGCTGAAGTGCGCAACATTTTTGGAAATTGAAAGCCATGATTGAACTCAAACAAGTCTCCAAATGGTACGGCGCGGTGCAGGTGCTCAATGGGTGTACCACGCAGGTGGCCAAGGGTGAGGTGGTGGTGGTATGTGGTCCTTCGGGCTCGGGCAAATCCACCCTGATCAAAACCATCAATGCCCTCGAGCCCATTCAACAAGGCGAAATCTGGGTCGACGGCACGCCGGTTCATGATCCGGCAACTGCTTTGCCCCAACTGCGCAGCCGGGTGGGCATGGTGTTTCAGCACTTTGAGTTGTTTCCGCACCTCTCGGTGACTGAAAACTTGACCTTGGCTCAAATCAAGGTGTTGGGGCGCACGCCCGAGCAGGCCCTTGAGCGCGGCCTCAAATACCTTGACCGCGTGGGGTTGATGGCCCACAAAGACAAATTCCCGGGGCAACTCTCAGGAGGTCAGCAGCAGCGTGTGGCGATTGCCCGCGCACTCAGCATGGACCCCATCGTCATGCTGTTTGACGAGCCCACCTCTGCTTTGGACCCTGAAATGGTGGGTGAGGTGCTCGATGTCATGATCAGTTTGGCCCAAGAGGGCATGACCATGATGGTGGTGACTCACGAAATGGGCTTTGCCCGCAAGGTCAGCGACCGAGTCATTTTCATGGACGTGGGCGGCCGAATTCTGGAGGACTGCAGCAGCGATGAATTTTTCAATCACCCAGAAAACCGACAGCCGCGCACGAAAGAATTCTTGAGCAAAATTCTGCAGCACTGAGGGCCGATAATGGCGGCATGAGTCTGACCGCCAACACCCTCACCCTGACCCGCCCCGATGACTGGCATTTGCATGTGCGCGACGGCGCAGCCATGCGCGATGTGGTGCCCCACACAGCAGCCCAGTTTGCCCGGGCCATCATCATGCCCAACCTCAAGCCACCGGTGACCACCACCGAGCAGGCCATGGCTTACAGGCAGCGCATTTTGGAATGTGTACCTGCTGGGGTTGATTTTCAACCCCTGATGACCTTGTACCTGACCGACAATCTGCCGCCTGAAGAAATTGCCAAGGCCCATGCCGCAGGTGTGGTGGCTTTAAAGCTGTATCCGGCCGGTGCCACCACCCACAGCGATGCGGGCGTGACCGACATCCAAAAAACCTATGCGACCTTAGAGGCCATGCAAAAGCACGGATTGAAACTGCTGGTGCACGGTGAAGTCACCAGTCCTGACATTGATTTGTTTGACCGCGAAGCGGTGTTCATCGACCGCCATTTGATTGCGCTGCGCAAAGATTTTCCTGAATTGCGCATCGTCTTTGAACACATCACCACCCGCGAGGCTGTCCAATATGTCGAGTCGGCCGATGCGAATTTGGCCGCCACCATCACTGCCCACCACCTGCTGTTCAATCGCAATGCCATTTTCCTGGGCGGTGTGCGGCCGCATTACTATTGCCTGCCGGTGCTCAAACGCGAAGAGCACCGCCAGGCCTTGTTGCGTGCAGCCACCTCAGGCAGCCCCAAGTTCTTTTTGGGCACCGACAGCGCACCGCACCCTGCCGCCCTGAAAGAGCATGCCACGGGTTGTGCGGGTTGCTACACCGCGCATGCCGCCATGGAGATGTATGCCGAAGCTTTTGATTCGGTCGGAGCGTTGAATCGATTGGAAGGTTTTGCCAGCTTCCACGGCCCTGACTTCTACGGACTGGCGCGCAACACCAGCACCATCACTTTGCAACGACAAGATTGGCGCGCGCCAGTCACCGTGCCTTTTGGCGAGGCCGAGCTCAAGCCCTTGCGTGGTGGCGAGGTCTTGCCTTGGCGTCTGTTGCCCTGAAATTCAACCGGATGAGGGTGCCCACTGCCAAAGCTTCGAGCTGGGAGCCTGGTCTGCAAGACATCGATTGGCAGGCCCCATGGATGAGGGCTTGGTGCAGCTTCTTGCAACCCCTGGTGCAAGCGGTGCTGGCGGGTCAAACCGTGGCCCAGGCCTTGAACCATTTGGGGGCTAGGGGACAAGCCCCCGTTTGTTTTGTGCCGCAAGCCCAGTTGACTGCGGGTGACGCTTACGAGGACCACATTGCCCGCACCCGCCAGGTGCCCACTCGCGACAACTGGCATGACCTCTTCAACGGTGCTTGCTGGTTGCGGTTTGCACAGACCAAATCCAAGTTGAACCAATTGCAAGGTCAGCACATTGCCCGTCAAGGCGTCATGTCCACTCGCGGTCCATTGCGCGATGCCTTGACTTTGTTTGATGAAAACGTGATTTTGCTGGCAGCACCCTTGACACTGCGTCAAGCCCTGGTCGAGCGCGATTGGCAGGCCTTGTTTGTGCAACACCGCGAGCTTTGGTCGCAGGCCCAAGTGACCGTGTTTGGCCATGCTTTGCTGGAAAAGCTAATGCGACCCTACAAGGCCATCACGGCCCATGTGTGGTTGTTGCCCGAAGACGCGCCCACTGACGATGCAGGGCTGGACGCGCTGTTGGCCGCCAGCATTCGCGAACAGACTTTGGTGCCCAAACCTTTTTTACCCTTGCCAGTATTGGGTATTCCAGGCTGGTGCCCCATGAATACGGTGCCTGACTTCTATGACGACGCACAAGTGTTCAGACCCAAGGCCGTCTGATGCAAGGCAGCCCAAACTTAGGCAGGTGCATCGGCTTGCGGTTTGCGGGGCGGTTTAGGCCGAGGTGGCTTGGACGTGTGAATTTTTTGAGTGGCACGGGTGGTATCGCCTGCCACCAGTTCGGGCCAAGCTTTCAATGTGCGGGCGACGCAGGCCTCGATCTGTTCGCGCTGCTCGGCGGGTGGTTTGCGCAAGACCCAAGCCGCCACCTCTGATTTGTCGCCAGGGTGGCCAATGCCGATTCGCAAGCGCCAATAATCGGGTGTGCCCAGCTGAGCATGGATGTCACGCAAGCCATTGTGTCCTGCATGACCTCCACCGAATTTCAATTTGGCCTCGCCAGGGGGCAGGTCAAGCTCATCGTGCACGACCAAGATGGAAGCAGGGTCAACTTTGAAAAACCGGGCCAGTGCGCCCACTGATTTGCCTGACAGATTCATGAAGGTTTGCGGTTGCAACAGCCACACGGTTTGACCTTGGACCTGGGTGCGCGCCACGCGGCCAAAGTAGCTGCGCTCATCTACCCAGCTGGCTTTCAGCTCGCGGGCCAAGGCGTCCACCCACCAAAAGCCGACATTGTGTCGGGTCGCTTCGTATTCACTGCCTGGGTTGCCCAAGCCGACCAAGAGTTGGATCATGCGCCAGATTATCGTGCATGCCCCAAATAAAAACCCCGTGGCGCCAAGAGCGCTACGGGGTCAGATGAGCGCAATGCAGCCGTCAGGCCGCATCCCCTCATTTTTTGGCTTCGGCAGCAGGTGCAGCAGGCTCGGCTGCTGCCGGAGCTTCTTCGGCTGCCGGGGTCACCACCGACACCAACACCGGGTTGGCTTTGCCATGGGTGACAGCAGTCACGCCCTTGGGCAAGGTGATGTCATTGAGGTGCAGCGAAGAGCCTTTCTTGAGGCCTGACAGGTCCACAGCGATGAACTCGGGCAAGTCGGCAGGCAAGCAAGAGATGTTCAGCTCAGTGATCACGTGGTTGACCAAGCAAGCGTCGGTCTTGACGGCTGGCGAATTCTCTTCGCCGCTGAAGTGCAGGGGCACCTTCATGTGCAGCTTGGTTTGGGCATCGACGCGTTGAAAGTCGATGTGCAGCACCAGTTGCTTGAACGGATGGTATTGCACATCGCGCAACAGCACTTGGCTGTTTTGACCATTGAGTTCCATGTCCAAAATGGAAGAGTGGAACACCTCTTTTTTCAAGGCGTGCCACAAGGCGTTGTGATCCAACTCGATCAACTGGGGTTGGCCTGTGCCACCGTAGACGATGCCGGGTGTACGGCCTGTGTTGCGCAGACGGCGGCTCGCACCCGTTCCCTGCTTGGCGCGCTCAAAAGCGACAAATTTCATGACTGACTCCTAAAAGAACCCACCGCGACCAGTGAAGTTCAGGGTTAAAAAAGGCCGACCCAAGTCGGCCCGACAAAACGCCCGTTTCTGATCAGAACAATTGATCTTGCTCAGAAAACAGGCTCATCACCGACTCTCCTTTGACGATCCGTTTGACCGTCTCGGCGATCAACGGGGCCACGGAGAGTTGGCGAATCTTGCTGCATTGCGACGCTTGGTCGCTCAGCGGTATGGTGTTGGTGATCACCACCTCATCCAGGGCGTCGCCTTGGGTGATGCGCTCAATCGCTGGACCTGAAAAAATAGGGTGAGTGCAATAAGCATAGACTTTTTTGGCGCCCCGATCTTTGAGGACTTCTGCCGCTTTGACCAAGGTGCCAGCGGTATCGATCATGTCGTCCATGATGACGCAATTGCGGCCTTCAATTTCACCAATCACATGCATCACTTCAGAGACGTTGGCTTTGGGGCGGCGTTTGTCGATGATGGCCAGGTCACAGCCCAGTTGTTTGGCCAGCGCACGAGCGCGCACCACACCACCCACATCGGGCGAAACCACGATCAGGTCTTCGTAGTGTTTTTGCCGAACATCGCCCAACAAAACAGGCGAAGCGTAGATGTTGTCCACCGGGATGTCAAAAAAACCTTGAATCTGGTCGGCATGCAAGTCCATGGTCAGCACGCGGGCCACACCCACGGTTTGCAGCAAATTGGCGACCACTTTGGCCGAGATGGGCACCCGGCTGGAGCGCGGACGACGGTCTTGGCGGGCATAGCCAAAGTAAGGGATGACAGCACTGATGCGCTCAGCCGATGCGCGCTTGAGGGCGTCGACCATGATCAGCAGTTCCATCAAGTTTTCGTTGGTGGGGGCGCAGGTGGATTGGATGACAAACACATCGCGGGCGCGCACGTTTTGCATCAATTCAACCGTGACTTCGCCATCAGAAAAGCGGCCGACATGAGCTTGACCCAACTCGGTGCCCAAATGGGTCGCAATTTCTTGCGCCAGGGCTGGGTTGGCGTTGCCAGTGAAAAGCATGAAATCAGAAGCGCTGGTCATGGGGCAATGCAAGAGTTGGTTAGAGGTCTTACCAGGCACCCACCTGCTGGATGTGCAGTCTTTCGGCCGCGCTTGCCCATCAAGTGCGTAAACATTTGGCAGGGGAGGAAGGACTCGAACCCTCGCATGCCGGAATCAAAATCCGGTGCCTTGACCAACTTGGCGACTCCCCTACACTGGCTGCTGGCACCAGGCCAACCGCCATCAATCGTCGCTGGAACACCACCCCCACAGGGGATGCCGATCCAAATTGTGACACACCACAGAGATCCAACCTGGCTGGGCAGGGGGCGGTTCGAAGGTCTCGGGGACTGCTGCGAACACCGCGCTGCCAGAACCCGTCATCTTGGGCTGCAAGCCCAAGTTCCGCAGCCAATCAAGGGCCATGCGGACATCTGGACTGAGCCTTTGCGCCACCACCTGCAAGTCGTTTTGGCCAAAACCATACGGCTGTGCAACAAAGTCTTCTATTGTAACACTTTTATGAGATCGCTCCAAGTCTGGCGCCCCGAAAATCTGTGCAGTGACCAATCCTGAAGGGGGTTTGACCACCCAAAATCGCTGGCGTGGCAGGCTCAATGGGGTGAGCTGCTCCCCAATCCCCTCGGCCCAGGCATGCTGCCCCACCAAAAAAAATGGCACATCGGCACCCAACTGCAAGCCCAATTGACTCAGTTGAGCCCGGCTGTACCCCACCCCCCAAAGCCGATTCAAAGCCAGCAGGGTGCTGGCGGCGTCAGATGAACCACCGCCCATGCCGGCCATGGCCGGCAGCTGTTTGGCCACCGCAATGTGCGCACCCTGGCGAGTGCCGCTGGCTTGTTGCAGCAAACGAGCAGCACGCACAATCAGGTCATCGGCAGGCAGGGGGGTGGTCAGGTCTTCGCGCTCAATCCGAGGGCTTGAGGTGACCTCCACATGCAGCACATCGGACCAATCGAGCAACATGAAGACCGATTGCAACAGATGGTAGCCATCGCTTCGTCGCCCCGTCACATGCAAAAACAGGTTCAATTTGGCGGGTGCTTGGACCTCATGCAAGGCGTTCATGGTGTGGCCATTTGAAAGGTCATCCACAGTTCGATGCGTGGTTGCGGCTCTAAGCGAACGGCATACAGCCGATCTCGCTGGCCTTGTGGTGGCTCAATCCACCAACCCGGTATCTCCACTCTTCTTTGGTACAAGGCATCAAAGATCAAGGCGATGGGTAAGTCAATGCCGGTGAGGTGTTGCATCAACTGTGGCAAGTCAGGTGCCGTGCGGGTCGACTGCCCATCGCTTGCAGAGGCTTGGCCCGGTTGCCATCGCAACCACAACGCCACCGAACCCAGTGGTCCCAAAATGCGCATTTCACCCGCTTGCTCATGGCCATCGATTTCAAAACCAGCAAAGACCGTTTGCATGGGGGTTTGATGGACATTGAGTGAGAGGCGACCTCTCCAGTGTTGCGGCAAACCCTGGGCTTGTGCGGAATCGGTGGCCTGGCCAGCCAATGCTTGCGACACGGCTGTGGGCTTGACCGTGGCTGCAGTCTGGGGGGTAGAACAAGCCGACAACACCCAGGCCAGCGGCGCGCACCATGACCAGAGTCGATTCATGGCTTGACGCCCAAACGGCGCAAGGTCTCGACCAAGGTCTCGTTGTCGGGGTTTTGTTGCAGACCTTGACGCCAGACCTCCAGGGCCTGATCGCGTTGATCCAAAGCCCACAAGACTTCACCCAGGTGGGCGGCGATTTCGACATCGCGGACCGACTCGTAGGCGCTTTGCAAAATGGCACGGGCTTCCTTCCAATGCCCCAAACGAAATTCGACCCAGCCCAAGCTGTCGGTGATGTAAGCATCGTCAGGGGCCATCTGTAGCGCCTGGGTGATCAAACTTTTGGCTTCATCGAGTCGCACATTGCGATCGGCCAATGAAAACCCAAGTGCGTTGTAGCCTTGGTGAAATTTGGGGTTTTGGTCGATGAGGCCACGCAAAATGGTCTCCATTTCATCGAATTGGCCCACTTTTTCAGCGGCCAGCGCCAACTCATAGGCCAACTCATTGTCTTCTTCAAAATGGGCAACCGCTTCGGACAAGACTTTGTAAACAGATGCCCATTGCTTGAATTGCCGCAGGTACTGAACCTCGGTCATGGTGCGAGCCAATTCTTGCTTTTTGGTGCTGACGCGCAATCCCAAAATCAGGGCACGACCTTTTTCAATTTGCCCTTGACGCCCCAAAATGGTGGCTTGCATCAAACGGGCACGCAACAAATTGTCTGGGTCTGTGACCTGTTGCAGCCATCGGCTGGCGACCAGCTCATCTTTGGCATCCAGGCTGATC
>CAWUNN010000065.1:0-8117 GCA_963923185.1 uncultured Limnohabitans sp.
AGTGGCCGAGGTCAGCCTGAATGCCGACGGCAGCGTCAAGGTGCACAAGGTGACGATTGCCGCCGACTTGGGCATGATGGTCAATCCCGACATCGTGCAAGCGCAAATCCAGTCGTCTGTGATTTTTGGCATGGGCGCCACCCTCAAGCACAGCATCACCTTGGACAATGGCAAGGTGCAGCAAACCAACTTCCACAACTACGAGTTGGTGCGCATGAACGAGGCGCCTGTCATTGACATCGTGCTGGTCAAGAGCAACGAGAAGCCCGGCGGCATCGGCGAGCCCGTCACCGCCATCACGGCCCCGGCCATTGCCAACGCGGTGGCGGCACTGACGGGCAAGCGTGTGCGCCAGTTGCCCATCACAGCGGCGGCGCTCAAGCAGGCTTGATGACCCCTTTCTCAGATTGGGCCAGTGATCTGAAGCAAAGCCCTTGACCGAGAGGTCAGGGGCTTTGCCATTTCAGGGTTTACCCGATCGCGCCGATTCCTGATTGACACCCAGTCGGGGCCTGCGCAAAATGAATTTAGGTAACGATGTTATCTAAATTGATTTTTGGCCAAGAGGTGTTGATTTGACAGACCATCATGGGCAATGCCGAATTGCAGCCGATGTGGGCGGCACGTTCACCGACATTGCGATCTTTGACGAGGCGACGGGTGCCATCCAATTGGGCAAGTGTTTGACCACGCCCAGCCACCTGATCGATGGGATCAGCGATGGCGTGCAAAAGGCCGGCTCAGACTTTTCGCAAGCCAATTTGTTTTTGCACGGCACCACCACCGCCATCAACACCTTGCTTGAGCGCACCGGCGCACGCACGGCCTTGGTGACCACTCAAGGATTCAGAGACATCTACGAGATCGGGCGCATCAATCGGCCTGAGGCCTATCACCTGTTTTTCAAAAAACATCGCCCCTTGATCGATCGCGCCCTGAGGTTTGAGGTCACTGAGCGCATCTATGCGACGGGCGAAGTGTTGCGCCCTTTGAATACAGATGAGCTCGAAGCGATTGCCCAGCAGGTGCAAGCGCAGCAGGTGCAAGCCTTGGCCATCATGTTCATGCACTCGTACCGCAACCCCGCCCACGAGTTGGCTGCCAAACGCTTTTTTGAGCAGCGCTTGCCGCACCTGTACATCACTGCTTCACACGAACTGTCGCAAGAATATCGCGAATATGAACGCACCTCGACGGTGGCCGCCAACGCCTACGTCGGACCCAGAGTCAGCTCGTACCTCCAAGAGATTGTTGAGCACTTGGAAGATAAAAAATTCAAGGGTGGCTTTTTGATCGTGCAGTCCACCGGCGGCTTGTACGACGTGCAGACTGCCCAAAAGGAATGCATCCGCATGCTCGAGTCCGGACCAGCCGCGGGTGTCATCGGCACCCGCGAACTGTGTCGCGAGTTGGGCTTGAAAGACGCGATTGCCTTTGACATGGGGGGCACCACAGCCAAATCGGGCGTGATTTTGGGCGGACAAGTGCTGATGACCACCAATTCGATGATTGGGGGTTATGCCGAAGGCTTGCCAGTTCAAATGCCCATGATCGACATCCAAGAGGTGGGTACCGGGGGTGGCAGCATTGCCCGACTGGCCGCAGGCAAGTCTTTGCGTGTGGGGCCGCAAAGCGCAGGGTCGGTGCCCGGGCCGGTTTGCTATGGCTTGGGCGGCACAGAGCCCACGGTGACCGATGCCAATTTGGTCTTGGGGCGTTTGTCCGAGCACCGTTTTTTGGGTGGGGACATGCGCTTAGATGCCACCGCCGCTCGCCAGGCACTTCAACAGCACTTGGCCGATCCGTTGGGCATGGGCATCGACGAGGCGGCCGAAGGCTTGATACGCATTGCTGCGGTCACCATGTCGCATGTGGTTCAACGCGTCACCACCGAGCGGGGTTTGGATGCGCGTGATTTCCCCATGGTGGCCTTTGGAGGGGCTGGGCCTTTGCATGCGGTCTTGGTCGCGCGCGAGTTGCAAATGCCCCAGGTCATCATTCCCAATGCGCCCGGACATTTTTCGGCTTATGGCATGTTGGTCGCAGACCTGCGCCGTGACCATGTGCGCACGCGTTTCACGCCTTTGGATCAATTGAATTTTGAAGAAACCCATGCGCTCTTCAAAGCCATCGAAGAGGAAAGTGCGCAAGAAATTCGCCAAGCCGCCGTCAAAGTCGGGGCCTTGAGCATTCAGCGCGGTCTGGACATGCGGTATGTGGGGCAAGAGCATGCCGTCTCGGTGGACATCCCCATCGATTACTTTGAGCGAGGCGATGGCGCGGGCATCAAGCGCCTGTTCGATGAGATGCATCAACTTCGGTACGGCTACTGCTCTGAAAACGAGCGGGCCGAGGTGGTCAGCATACGCACCTCGGTGGCCGGTGAGATGCCGCGTCCGGTCTTGGCACCGCTTGAGCGCGCAGGCACTCAGCCCACCCAGGCGCCCAGCGTGCGGCCTGTTTATTTTTCGCCCGAACAAGGCTGGCTGCAAACGCCCGTGTACCGACGCGATGATTTGCGTTGGGGCAACCAAATTGAAGGCCCTGCCTTGGTCGAAGAGTATGCGTCCACCACGGTGGTGTTTCCGGGCGACCATTTGCGTGTGGACCGTCTGGGCAATCTGATCATTGAGGTCCACAATGACTGACTCGCAAGCAACCGCTGCCAGCCGGCGTCATGACGCAGTCGTGACCGAAATCATTCGCAACGGCATGGTGGCCGCCACCGAAGAGATGAAGTCCAATCTCATGCGCACGGCCTACAACATGATCATCTACGAGGCGTTGGACTTCACGGTGGGTTTGTTCGATCGGCAAGGCCAAACGGTGTCCATTGGCATCGGCTTGCCGATGTTCATCCGGGGCATGAGCAACACCGTCAAGCGCATGATCGAGCAGTGCGGCCTGGACGGCATGCAGCCAGGCGACGTCTTGTTGACCAACGACGCTTACATCACCGGCAGTCATCTGAACCACATGACTTTTGTGGTGCCGATTTTCTTTGAAGGTCAGGTGCAAGGCTTTTCTGCTTGCATGGCACATTGGCAAGATGTGGGTGGAACCTTGGACGGCATGACCTTTGACATTTACTCAGAGGGTTTGCAAATGCCCATCGTCAAGGTGTACCGTGCCGGTCAACCCAACGACGATGTGTTTCGCATCATCGATATGAACGTGCGCATCCCAGAGCGTGCCATGGGTGATTTGCGAGCGCAGATCGCTGCCGTCAAAACCGGCGAAAAGCGATTTTTGCAAATGTTGAGCAAATATGGGCAAGCCACAGTGCAAAGGGCCATTGAGCAAATTTTCGATCAAAGCGATGCCAGCTCGCGAGCCGCTTTGCTGGCCATGCCCGACGGTGAATACTTTGCCGAGTCGTTTTTGGACGATGATGGCGTCAACCTGGGCCAGCGCATCCCGATTCGAGTCAAGGTCAAGGTCCAAGGCGATGAAATGACGATTGACCTGAGCGAGGTCAGCGATCAGGTCAAGGGGTTTTACAACTCGGGCGAGTCGGCTGGCATCGCCTGCGCACAAGTGGCCTTCAAATGCCTGGTGGCCCCCACCGAGTTGCCCATCAACGATGGTTGTTTTCGCGCCTTGCGCGTGGTGCTGCCTGAAGGCAAGGTGATCAATGCCAAACGACCGGCCCCCATGCGTTGGTGGATGACGTATCCCATGACCGTGGTGGACACCGTGTTCAGGGCCTTGGCACCGGCCATTCCAGACAAAGTCATCGCTGCCCACCATGCCGATTTGTGCATCGCCTCCATCCATGGCCGACAACCCAAAGACCAGAAATTGTTTTTGTACCTGGGCGGTTTGATCGGCGGCGGCTGGGGAGCCAAACACAACGAAGACGGCATGAGCGCCACCATTGCGATCAACGACGGGGACACCCACAACGGACCTTCTGAGCAAGTCGAGGCCAAATACCCGTTGTTGGTCGAGCGCTACGCTTTGCGCCAAGATTCGGCGGGGGCAGGGACTTTCAGGGGCGGCTTGGGCAACGAGCAAGTCATGCGGGTCTTGTCTGACATCATGTTCAACACCCAAATGGAGCGGGTCGAGTGCCGGCCCTGGGGTTTGTTTGGTGGGCTGTCTGCCATGGGCAATGAGGTGGCGCTGAAACGCGCCGATCAAGACGAGGTGGTCTACACCACGGGCAAGGTTTTTTCTCAAATGCTCAAAGCAGGTGACACCTGGACGCTGCGATCCGGCGGCGGTGGAGGTTTTGGCAAACCCACCGAACGCGAGATTGAGCGTGTCGAAAACGATGTGCGCAACGGCTATGTGTCGCCAGCGGCGGCGCGCCAGCAATACGGCGTGGTCATTGACCGATCCACCGGGCAAGCCGATCGGGTCTTGAGCGCCCAATTGCGCGAACAAATGAATCGCTTGGGTCTGCCCGCCGATCAACCCTATTCCAGCCCGGCCAGGTTGTTGCAAGCCCTGCAACACCCCGGGCAGCATCGCAAGCGCCTGGCCTTGTTGCCAGACCCGGCCAGCCCACAAGCCCAGGCCTGGCACGAAGAAGCCCGGACATTGGGCCTGTTGTCAGACCGGTGCTGCAGTTGAACGGGTTGCCATGACCATGCCCGCCACCTCAAGCCGAACCAAAGCACCCACGGTGACAGGTGGGGTGTTGTCGGTGCGGCGCAGCTTGCAGTTGCTGGAGTTGATGTCCGAGGGCGAGTCGCCTTGGTCCTTGGCTGAAATTGCACGTCAATTGGGGGTCAACAAAGCGATTGCCTTGCGTTTGCTCGAAGAGTTATGCGCCACCCGATTTGTCTTCAAGGACGATTTGACGGGGCACTACACATTGACCTACAAGCTGAGCAATTTGGGCTTGCGCAAATTGGCGCATACCCGAGTACTGGATCAATCCAGTGCCGTGCTGCGTGAATTGGCCAACGAGACCGGTGAGTTGGTGCGTTTGGGCATTGTCGAAATGGAGCAACGCGTGACCTGGGTGCTGGCTTTTGTCGGTGCAAGACGCACCCTGCACATCGACCC
This sequence comes from uncultured Limnohabitans sp., assembly GCA_963923185.1. Lineage (GTDB taxonomy): Bacteria > Pseudomonadota > Gammaproteobacteria > Burkholderiales > Burkholderiaceae_C > Limnohabitans. The sequence goes on from CAWUNN010000065.1 coordinate 5,017, forward strand.
GCACTACCGACTGGAGGTGCAACTCAATACCCACGCCGCTGGCAAAGCGTGGTTGTCCACATTGAGTGCTCAGCAAGCTTGGTCCATTTTAAAAAGCACCGGCATTGAAAAATGCACGCCGCACTCCAAAGTGCTGCGCAAAGACATTGAAGAAGACCTGAGCTTGGCACGCCAACGCGGCTTTGCCCTGAGTTACGAAGAAAACGAACTCCATGTCGGAGCAATTGCCGCCCCCATCATGGTGCGTCTACCCTCGGATCGGCGCGTTTGTGTGGGCGTGGTCAGTGTGGCCGCACCCACCTCGCGCATGAGCCCGCAAGAGCTGATCGCTTTGGGCCCGGTGTTGTTGCAAGGCGTGGCCAAGCTCAGTGACATGTGGCCGATTGCAGATTTATCCAGTGCTTCGCAAGATTTTCATCCAATGACCCACTTTCAATAGGGAGACCACCATGCGTCAACTGACGAAGAGCAAATTGTTGAAACTGTGCCTGCTCAGCGGCCTGAGCATCGGTGCCATGGGCGCCATGGCGCAATCAAACAACCCCATCAAGATTGGATTCACCACCGAACTCACGGGGCCTTGGACCTTTTTTGGCACCAGTTGCGTGACCGGCCTGAAAATGGCCACCGATGAAATCAACAAGGCAGGGGGGGTGCTCAAGCGCCCCTTAGAATTTTTGATTCAAGACAACCAGACCAACCCCTCACAGGCTTTGGCCTCGGTGCGAAACATGGTCAACGAGAAGGTGATCGCCTTGAGTGGCCCGACCAGCTCTGACGTGGCCTTGGCGGTGTATGGCTACGCAGAACAAAACAAAATTCCTTTTGTGGTGCCGGTGGCTGCCTTCCCGCAACTGACCAAGCCTGGCACGCGTTACACCTTCCGCATCGAGCCCGACGCCGCGGGCTGGGGCTACGCCATGGCCAAATACATCGAGCAGCGCAAACCCGGTGCCAAGGTGGCGCTGATGCACTCGGATGCGGCCTTGATGCGCGCCATCATGGCAGGCTTTCGCTACCAAGCGCCCAAGTCCAAGCTGAACATCGTGTCGGATATTTTGTTCCCGCAAGGCTCCAGCGACGCCACCGTGCAGGCTGCACAGGTGCGCGCGGCCAACCCCGATTTCGTGATCGTCAATGGGGCCGGTGCATTTGACAATGTGTTGACCAACCAATTGTTGGATTTGGGCATCAAGCCCGAGCAAATCATTCACCCTTATGGCATCACCACCCAGGTGTTTGGCTGGGGGTCGCGCAGCGTAGGCTCGATTTATGGCTCGTTCTTTGATCATGGCACCGACAGCCTGACGCCAGAGGGCAAAGACTTCATCCAACGCTTTGATGCCGCCGCATCACGCCCGCCGTCTTATGTCGAAAACTACTGTTATGTGACGCCCTACATCTTCAAGCAAGCCCTGGAGGCAGCTGGCAGCGACGATCGAGAAAAACTGCGCGATGCCATCTCTAAGCTCAACACCAAAGAGCTGACCAGTGGCGTGCCCATCTCATTTGACCAAAATGGCGCACGCAAAGAGTACATGTACTTCATGGAACTGCAAAGTGTGGATGGCAAGCGCACCTACAAATCCAAGCAGCGCTTCTACATCGAGTGGGACCCTGAGGTCATCCCCGTTTATGACTTGGTGAAATGATCTTGGCCCATTCGAGCGGGGCCGCAAGGCCTTGCTCGGGCTTGACCTGACCGACCCCACCATGACCGACGCCCAACTGCTGATTTTGCTCTCGACCCTCTCGACCGGGTTGTTGATGGGGGCCATCTTTGCCTTGGTGGCCGCTGGCGTCACCATCGTATACGGCTGCGTGTGGTTGCCCAACGCCAGCAATGGCCAATTCTTTTTGCTGTCGGCCCTGACCGCTTGGAGTTTCACAGCGACTTGGGGCTGGACCAGTTGGGCGGCCGCTTTGGTGGTGCTGGGCTTGGGCCTGCTGTTGTCGTTGGCGCTGGAGTGGGTGTTGATTCGACGCCTGTACGACACCCCCAATCGCAACGTCGCCTACTTTGTCATCACCTTGGGCTTGACCCAAATCATGTCGGGCCTGTTTGCCATGACCTACGCCAAGTGGAGCGATCAATTTTCGTTGCCACCGGTGATCCCTGGCATCGCCATGATCGGGCCCATGCCCATGCCCTTGAACCGCTTGCTGGTCATGGGCCTGAGTTTGCTGATTTTGATGTCGCTTTTCTTGTTGCTGCGCTACCACCCCTACGGTCGCGCCCTGCGCGCCGTGTTCCAAAACCGAGAGGCGGCCGCCTTGCGCGGGGTCAACGTCAAGTCGATCTACCGATTGTCATTTGTCTTGGGCTCGTGCATCATCTTTTTAGGGGGCTTGTTGTTTGCACTGGCTTACAGTTTTGACTTGACCGTGGCCTGGACGATGTCGATCACCGCGTTTGCCATCATGATCATTGGCGGCCCCGGATCGGTGTTGGGGGCTTTGGTGGTGGGCATGGTGTTTGGCTTCACCCAGGCGGTGGTCAGCATCTTTGCCAGCCCCACGGCGGCGACGTTTTCATACCTGGCAGCGATGCTGGTGATCTTGCTGTTTAGACCCAACGGATTGTTCAAAAAATGACAGCACCTCGCAAAGGCATCATGCTCGGTTTGACGGCGCTGGCGCTGGCGCTGACGTACGCGGTCGGCGACAACCGATTTTTGGCTTTTGTGCTGGCCATGACCTTCATCAACCTGCTGTGGGCCACCGGCATGAATTTGATGTACGGCTATGTCGGATTGATGCCTTTGATGTTCGCTGGGGTCGCTGGCATTTCTGCTTATGCCATGGTGTACCTGACGCGAGAATGGGCGCTGTCGTTTTGGTTGGCCATGCCGGCGGCGACCTTGTTGGCCGCTGTGGCGGGGGTGACCTTGGGCTTGCCCGCGTTGCGCCTGAAGGGGTTTTACTTCACGCTGTGCTCGCTGGTGATTCAAACGGCATTGACCCTGGCTTTCATCTTCTTTCCCAAGTTCACCAACGGCGACACCGGCATCAACCAAATTGCCCCCCCCGAGGGCTGGGGTGGACAAGCCCTGACAGGCTTGAGCTTGGAGCTCTTGATTGCTTTGTTGGCCGTGCTCGGC
>CAWUNN010000066.1:0-8111 GCA_963923185.1 uncultured Limnohabitans sp.
TTGCACTGTGGACCTGGGCGGGCCAGTTTTCTGATGTTGCCCATCATTCCCAAACGCAAGTGATCCAGCACACTGAAGGAGCTTCAAATGTCTCACCATTCCATTTCTCCATCCGAGTCCATGGCCATCAATCCTCAGCGTCGACGACTGGTCGCAGCCGCGGGTGCCGCGGGCGCTCTGAGCGCCGCTGCGGGTCTTCCTGGCGTGGCTCAAGCTCAATCCAAAGAGGCCATGCGTGTGGGCTTGGTCACCGTGAAGACGGGCCCCTTGGCGTCGGGGGGCATCGACATGGAGCGTGCTCTGACCCTGTTCTTGAAAGAGCGCAATTACACACTGGCTGGCCGCAAAATCGAATTGATCGTGGCCGACTCAGGAGGGGTGCCTGCCAATGCGCGCACCAAAACCCAGGAACTGGTCGAAAAAAACAAAGTTCACCTCATCATCGGACCCTTGGCTGCCTTTGAAGCATTGGCGATCGATGACTACATCGTGGCGCAAAAAATCCCCACCTTGACCGTGGCGGCCGCCGAGGACATGACCCAGCGCAAAGCCAACCCTTGGGTCTTGCGTGCCACCTCGACCTCTGCCCAGTGCGCCCATGCCATGGCCGACTATTGCTTCAAGACCCTCAAGTGGAAGCGCATGGCTTTGATCGCTGACGACATTGCTTATGGACACGAGATGAACGCTGGATTCCAGCGCGTCTTTGAGAGTTTGGGTGGCAAGATCGTTCAAAAAATGTTCCCGCCCCTCACGGTGCCAGACTACGGCTCTTATTTGGCTCAACTCAAAACCAACATCGATGGCGTGTTCTTGGGCTTTGCCGGATCCAATGGTTTCAGGTACATGCGCCAATTCAATGAATATGGTTTGCGCGGCAAAGTCCAAGTGGTCGGCGGCATGACCGCCTTGGACGAGTCGGTGCTTCGCAACATGGGGGATGAAGCGCTGGGTATTCTGACCGCTTGCTGGTACTCGGCAGAGGCCAACAATCCCTTGAATCGCAAATTTGCACCTGCGTTTCGCAAAGAGTTCAAATACGACCCTGGTTTTTATGCGGCAGGCACCTATGTCAACGGCGCGGTGCTTGAGCAAGCGTTGATATCGATCAACGGCCAATTTGAGGACAAAACTGTGTTGATGAAAGCTTTGCGCAACGTCAACGTCCAAACCGTGCGTGGACCGGTGGCCTTTGACAACTATGGCAATGCGGTGGGCGACGTGTACATTCGCCGTGTCGAGCGATTGGACAATCGTTTGGTCAACACCGTGCAATACACCTACCCCAACGTCAGCCAGTTTTGGGACATGAAGCCCGAAGAGTTCTTGAAGAATCCGGTCTATTCCCGCGACTATCCACCTGCTAAAAACCTCGAGTCCTGATTCTTTCCATGCAATTTTGGGTCATTCAAACACTCAACAGCCTGGCGCTGGGGGGACTGTTGTTCCTCTTGTCGTCGGGCTTTTCACTCATCTTTGGTCTGTTGCGCATCGCCAATTTGACCCACGGTGCTTTTTTCATGTTGGGGGCCTACATTGGCATCTCGTTCATGCAAAACATCATCCCCAATTTGTTCTTGGCGGCGTTGGCGTCGGCCGGCGTGATCGCGTTGGCCGGCGGCTTGTTTGAACGTTTCGTGCTGCGGGCCATCGCTGGCCAGTCACAAAGCCAAGTGTTGGTCACACTGGGCACTTCTTTCATATTGGCCGATCTGTGCTTGATTCTGTGGGGTGGGGACCCCATCCCCATTCCTACCCCTGATTTTTTGCGCGCCCCTTTGCAAGTCTTGGGCTTCACCTTCCCCGCTTATCGCCTGGCGGTGGTGGTCACGGCTGTGGTGGTGGCTGGCTTGCTGTACGTGTTGATCGAGCGTACCCGATTGGGCGCCATGATCCGCGCGGGGGTCGATGACATGCAAATGGCGCGCGCGGTGGGCATTCCGGTCTCGCGCTTGTTCACCACGGTGTTTTGCCTAGGGGCGGCCTTGGCTGGAGCCGGTGGTGTGGTCGGTGGTCCGATTTTGTCGGCCTACCCAGGGTTGGACACTGAGATGTTGCCATTGGCCTTGATTGTGGTCATCTTGGGGGGTGTCGGCAGTTTGTTGGGTGCTTTTTTGGGCAGTTTCATCATCGGCTTCATTTACACCTTTGGCACGGCCTTGTTGCCTGATTTGGCTTATGTGATTTTGTTTTTGCCCATGATTGTCGTGATTGCATTCAGACCCACGGGCTTGTTTGGAAGGATGAGCGCATGAGTGGGCCCATCAAAGCCACCTTGGGGGTGTTGCTGTTGGCCGCATTGGCCTTGCCTTGGGTGGCGGGTGAGTTTTATGTCAATTTGGCCAGCCAAATCCTGATTGCCGCCTTGTTCGCCTCCAGCTTGAACCTGTTGGTGGGCTATGCCGGCCTGACCTCATTGGGGCATGCGGCTTTCTTGGGGTTTTCTTCCTATGTGGCTGCCTGGTTGTTTCTCAAAGCCGGTTGGTCGCATGAATTCATCGCGCCTGCCGCCTTGGGTTCCACCTTGTTGCTGGCGGCGATCTTTGGTTGGATCGCATTGCGTGCCACGGGTTTGGGTTTTTTGATGCTGACACTGGCACTGTCGCAGGTCTTGTGGGGTGTGGCCTACCGATGGGTCAGTGTCACCGATGGCGACAATGGCATGCGAGGCATGACACGTCCTGCGCCTTTTGGACTGGATCTGGAAGACCCGATGCTGTTTTATTACTTTGCCTTGGGCATTGCCTTGGTGGCGCTCTTTTTGTTGGTGCGTTTTGTCCAGTCGCCATTTGGTGCGGCGGTGCGCGGCACCCGCGATCAAGCCCGGCGCATGAGCGCACTGGGCTACGATGTCTGGACCATCCGATGGTTGGTCTACGTTTATGCGGCCTTTTGGGCGGCCGTGGCAGGTTTGCTCTACATCTACTACAACAAATACATCCACCCCACGGCCTTGTCACTGACCAGCTCAGCCGAGGGCTTGTTGTCGGTCATTGCTGGCGGTGCAGGCACCCTGGCCGGACCGGTGGTGGGGGCCGCCATCGTGGTGCTGCTGAAAAACTATGTGTCGGCTTACGTTGAACGTTGGAACATGCTGTTGGGCTTTGTGTTTGTCTTCATCGTCATCTTCATGCCCGAGGGACTGGTGCCGGGTGTTCGGCGCTGGTGGGCCAGACTTCAGGGGGGGCGATCATGATCCCGGCGCTTGAAGTATCGGCACTGCGCAAATCTTTTGGGGGCTTGCCTGTGACCTCGGACGTCAGCTTCAAGGTCATGCCAGGTGAGCGCCGATTGATATTGGGGCCCAATGGTGCTGGCAAAACCACTTTGTTCAACTTGATCACTGGGGATTTGCGGGCCGACTCGGGATCGATCAAATTGTTTGGCACCGAGATGATCCACATGGGCGTGCACCAGCGCACGCATTTGTCGCTGGCGCGCACGTACCAAATCATCACGCTGTTCAACAAAGACACTTTGCTGCACAACCTGGTGCTGTCTCTGATGGGCCTGTCCAGCCATCGCTGGAACGTTTTCAGTGCCTTGTCTGAGCAAGCGCATTTTCAAGACCAGGCCATGCAAGTCTTGACCATGGTGGGGCTGCAAGACGCGGCCCATCGATTGGTCTCTGAAGTGGCCTACGGTGACAAAAGAATGCTTGAAATCGGCATGGCCATGGCCCAAAAGCCCAAGCTGTTGTTGCTGGACGAACCCTTGGCCGGTTTGTCCAAAGCCGAGCGGGTGCGGGTCAGTGGCTTGGTGGCCAGCATCCCACGCGAGACCACGGTGGTGATGATCGAGCACGACATGGACACGGCGCTTGAATTGGCCGAGCGTTTGTTGGTGTTGCACTACGGCAAAGTGATTGTCGATGGAGAGCGTGATGATGTGATTCACGATCAGCGCACCAAGGAGGTGTACCTTGGCTCTTGAACATGAAGAGTTGGCTCTTGAGTTGAGTCATGTGCAGGCCTATTACGGCGAGAGCCATGTGCTGCACGATGTCAGTTTGCAATTGCGCAAATCGCGGGTGCTGGCATTGCTGGGTCGAAACGGCGCTGGCAAGACCACCAGCATGAATGTGGCCATCGGCTGGTTGGCACCCCGCGAAGGCACGGTCAAGGTGCATGGACAAGACATCACCCGCATGACCCCCGAGGCCATCTCGAAAGCTGGGGTCGGCATGGTGCCGCAAGGCCGACGTGTCTTTCCCACGTTGACCGTTCGCGAAAATTTGGTGGTGGCCGCACAACCCGATCGTTTTGGCATGGCCCATCCGTGGGACATGGAGCGGGTGCATGAACTGTTTCCGCGCTTGCGCGAGCGCATGCATCAACCCGCTGGCTCTTTGTCCGGCGGCGAGCAGCAGATGCTGGCCATTGCCCGAGCCTTGATGACCAACCCCAGGGTGCTTTTGATGGACGAACCCTCAGAGGGTTTGGCGCCTTTGATTGTGGCTGAGGTGGGGCGCACCATTGCCAAGCTCAAAGACGAAGGACTGTCCATTGTGCTGGTCGAACAAAACATGAAGCTGGCACTGTCTTTGGCCGACGACGTGCTGGTGCTCAACACCGGTCAGGTGGCCTACAGCGGCACGGCCCAAGCTGTGTTGCAAGACGAGGGCCTGATCACGCCCCATTTGGGCGTGTTTCACGCCTGAGGGCCCTTAGACCAGGGGCAGTGCAAACCCTTTGAGCAGTCGCACAAAGTCAGCAGCCCGCTCCATCGGGCTGATGTGACCACAGGGGTCCAGCACTTCGCATCGGCTGCCTTTGACTTCTTGGGCCATGGCCAGCATTTCACTGGCCGGGGCGCCACCGTCTTGAGCGCCAGCCAAATAAAACACGGGCAGTTCGATGCGATGCAATTGGTCGTGCATGGCCATGCCTTTGATGGCACTCACGCATGATTCGTAACCGGGCAACGTGGTGGTGCGCACGATGTCAGACATGCGTGCCATCAACTCGGCCTCGCGTTGACGCACATCACTGGCAAACCAACGCTCTAGTGTGGCGCTGACCAAGGGCTCAATGCCTTGTTGCTTGAACATCGCGATGCGTTGATCCCAACCGGCAATGCCCTCGGCGTTGATGCGTGCGCGACAATTGCAAGCCATCAAACCCAGCAAGCGCTCGGGGTGGTTCAAGGCCAGGTTCATGCCGGTCATGCCGCCCAAAGAAACCCCAACCACCACCGCTTTTGAGACTTGTGCCGCGTCCATCACTGCGGTCAAATCGTCAGCCAGATCCGACAAACTGATCTGAGCCGATTGGCATGTGCTGGCACCATGACCACGGTTGTCATAGGTGATGACCCGAAAAGAAGGGGTCAATTCGGGCAATACTTTTTCCCACATCCTGGCATCGGTGGCCAACGAGTTGGACAAGACCAAAGGCGTGGCATGAGTCGCGCCTGTGACGCTGTAAGCGATGCGGGCGCCGTCAGGGCGGGTGAGGTGATGTGTGTGGCTCATGGTTTTCCCATATAAAGTGTTGGAGTGCAGGCACAGCAAGCCAATGCATTGTATGATTTTGTTGATCTATTTATCAACAAATCTTTCATCTGCATTCGGAGGCAATATGGCTGCTCAAAAAAATAAAACCACAGTCGGCTTGATCGGGTTAGGGATCATGGGCTCGGCCATTGGCAGCAATTTGCAAGCCTCGGGTTTTCATGTGCTGGGTGCCGAGGTCAATGCGGCCACGCGCAAGCGCATGCAAAAGCACTTGGCCGAAGTGTTTGCCGATGCCAGCACCTGGGTGGGCCGTACCCGTCATCTGATCACCTCTTTGCCCTCCAGTGCGGCTTTGATGAAGGTGGCTCAACAGCTGGTCGACGTGCACCGAGCAGCCTGCATCCACAACGCCAAAACTGTGCTGGCCGAAGTCAGTACTTTTCCGATCGCAGACAAGATGGCGGCGCGTGATCTGTTGGCCAGTGTGGGCATCACCATGATCGATGCGCCTTTATCGGGCACGGGTGCCCAAGCCAAAAACCGCGACTTGACGGTGTACGCCAGCGGCAGCCAAAGTGCCATCAAGGCCATGATGCCAGTGTTCAAGGGATTTGCCCGCGAGCAATTTGACGTGGGTGACTTTGGCAACGGCATGCGCATGAAATTGGTGGCCAACCTGATGGTGGCCATTCACAACGTATCGGCAGCAGAGGCCTTGTTGTTTGGTGTCAAAATGGGGCTCGATCCCAAACGCATGGTGCAGGTGGTGGGCGGCGGTGCTGGCACCTCCAGAATGTTCCAGGTGCGCGGACCCGTGATGGCTCAGCGCAGTTGGGCTCAGGCCACCATGAAACACAACGTCTGGCAAAAAGACATGACCATCATTCAAAACGCTTTGCAAGAACTCAATGTCCCGGCTCCGCTGTTCTCGGCCTGCCTTCCCATCTATTTGTCGGCCATGTCCCAAGGCCATGAGTTGGATGACACGGCATCGGTGTATGCCGTGCTTGAGCGCGCAGCTGGGGGTCGATGATGTCTGCCTCAAAGGTCGATTTGTCACACGAACAAGCTCGTCAAAAAGCTTTTCGCAACGCATTGGGTACTTTTCCGACCGGTGTGACCATCATCACCACCCAAGACCCTGCCGATGGTCGTTTGACGGGTCTGACGGTCAACAGCTTCAGCTCGGTCTCACTGGATCCGCCTTTGGTGCTGTGGTCGCTGGCCAGGCGTTCGCCCAATCTGGATCAATTTGCGGTGGGTCGACAGCATGCCATTCATGTCTTGTCGCAAAGTCAAAAAGACTTGGCCTACCATTTCGCCAACCCCAAGCCCGACAAATTCGCTGGGGTCGACCATGTGATAGACGAGGATTTCAAGGCCCCCATTTTGACCGGATCTGCGGCTTGTTTTTTTTGCGAAACCGATCAATTGCTAGACGGTGGCGATCACCTGATTGTGTTGGCCAAAGTTCTGCGCCACGAGACCAGCGATCATCCGCCCTTGTTGTTTGCCAAGGGAGCCATGCTGGAGTGGCCCCAAGCCTGAGGAGACTCACATGACACATGCCATCATTCGTGGCGTCAAGTTGCACCATCGCATCTTTGGCCAACAAGGTCCTTGGGTCGCTTTGGTCACGGGGGGGCGGCGTGGCTTTCAAGAGTTCATTGAGATTGCCCAAAAAATAGCTGACCAAGGTTTTCAGGTCTTGCTGCACGATCGTCGCAACACCGGCGCCTCTGATGTGTTGATCGCTGGCGAGGACGGTGAAGAAGAAATTTGGGCCGATGACCTGGCTTTGTTGCTCGATCACGTGGGGGCGACTCAGGCCTATGTGGGAGGCACCTCGTCAGGTGCCCGTCTGTCCATGTTGTTTTATTTGCGCCATCCGCAGCGGGTCAAGGCTTTGTTGTTGATGCGCATCACGGGTGGCGATTTTGCGGCCGGCCGGTTGCCTCACATGTATTACGGCCAATTCATCGATGCCGCCAAAGCAGGCGGCATGCAAGCCGTGTGCGCCAATGAACAATACCAAGAACGCATCGCCGCCAATCCAGCTAACCAAGCCCGATTGATGGCCATGGACCCAGCCGAGTACATCAGGGTCATGTCTCACTGGTTGGATATTTTCCTCAAAGGGCCGCGCAAACCCGTGTTGGGCATGACCGATGAGGCCATGGGCAGCATCCGGGTCCCCACCTTGGTGGTGCCGGGTAACGACAACACCCACGCCTCGGCCAATGGCATCGCCGCACACCAGCGCATTCCTGGGTCTGAGTTGTACATGCTGCCCATCGAAGACCAAGATGTGCCCTTGTTGCCATTTTCTGCTTGGGCCGATGTCGAAGACGAGTTGGCTCAGGCCTTGTGCGACTTCATGCGTCGCCACGCTTGAGCATGACAGGGGTTTCAAGGTTCAAAGGAGTCGAGATGAAACACACGAGCACATGGTTCAAAGCGCTGGTCGCTGTCTCGATGGGGATTTGGGTTGGGGTTCATGCCCAAACCTTCCCGAGCAAAACGCTGCGCATCATCGAGCCCGCAGGGCCGGGCAGTGCGGTCGATGTGTTCGCTCGCAAGCTGGCCCCGGTTTTGGCAGAGCGACTGGGACAAGCTGTGGTGGTGGATAACAAGCCCGGGGGCAACAGCGCCATCG
>CAWUNN010000067.1:0-7980 GCA_963923185.1 uncultured Limnohabitans sp.
CAATGTGGGGCTGATGCGATGGTTGTCTCAGATTTCTCGCGGCACTCGGTTGTTCGTCTTTGCGATGGGGGTCGGTCTGTCTTTGGCCCATGCGCTGTGGGTGTTGATGCACGGCCCGCAGCCACCTGTGCTGCCTGAGGTGCTGCGTGGCGATGCACCCTTTGAGGTCTGGGGCACGGTCGAGGGCTTGACTCGCAGCGGATCCAAATCGCTGCGTTTTGCTTTGCTGATTCAGGGCGTGGTGCATTCAACCCATGTGCGGTCAAGTCAAACCTTGAGCCCACCGCTGAAGGTGTGGGTCACTTGGCCCATGACGCCTGGGCAGCAAGCCCAACTCAAGGTGCGTCCTGGTGATGTGTGGCGTCTGCCGATGCGCTGGCAGGCGTGGTCACACGGACCGACCACACAAGGCTTTGATGCGCTGCTTTGGATGCAACAACACCAACTCTCGGGCATGGCTGTGGTGCACATGGCCAGTCATCTGGGACATCCAAAACGCTTGCACCCTGGGGGCTACAACATGGAGGCCTTTCGACAGATCATGCGCGATCGCATCATGTCCGCCATCCCACAGACCCGACGTGCTGGGTTGGTGGCGGCTTTGAGCATGGGGGATCAAAATGCGGTGGAACAAGACGATTGGCAAATCTTCAGACGCACGGGCGTGGCGCATTTGGTCAGCATCTCGGGCCTGCATGTGACTTTGCTGGCCATGTGGCTGGCTGCCCTGGTCGATGCGGGATGGCGTCGAATGCGTTGGCGCGACCAGGCTTGGGCTGCCCGCATCCCCGCCCCTTGGGTCGCGCAGTGGGTGTCCTTGATCTTGGCGGCGGTCTATGCTTTGTTCTCGGGTTGGGGATTGCCCGCGCAGCGCACGGTCTGGATGCTGATGGCAGTCAATGGCTTGCGATTGATGGGGCTGAGTTGGCCAGCGCATGCCACTTGGTTGGCGCTGATTGGATTGAATGCTGCCTTGGACCCCTGGGCCTTGTCGCAGTCGGGCTTTTGGCTCAGCCACGTTGCGGTCGGCTTGCTTTATGCCTTAGAGCCTTCTCAGGCTTCAACGGCTTGGCGCCGTTGGTGGTCGGATACGCTGGGCGTGCAATGGCGCATCACTTGGGTGTTGGCGCCCATGAGCTTGTATTTTTTTCAAGGCATCTCGCTGGCCGGTCTATGGGTCAATCTGTGGGCCATCCCCTGGGTGACCTTGGTTGTCACCCCCTTGTCGTTGTTGGGGCTGTTGCTGCCCCCTTTATGGACCTGGGCCGGTTGGTCGGTGGGGTGGCTGCTTGGCGCGCTAGAGTGGGCAGCCCAAACACCAGGGGCATTGCTGCAAGTGGCGCCCACCCCCTTGTGGACGGTGCTGCCAGGGACCTTGCTGGCGCTGTCGGTGGCGCTGCCCGGGCCTTGGATTTGGCGGGCTTGGTGTGCCAGCTTGTTGGTGCCTCTTTTTGTCTGGCGCTGATCAGGTTTGACTTTGATTGACCCGAGCCATGATGTGACTGAGGGCTTCTTCGACCTGGTCGATCAGAATCAAACACAAATCGCCTGAGCGCAAACGATCCATGGCTTGATCGATGGCTTTGAATTCACCATGGATTTCTTCAACATGTTCGGTTTTGCGAGCCCCTTGCAAGCCTTGTCGCAGCAGCGCCAAGACTTCGCCGTCGACACGCCCACGTTGACAGGCATCTTGGTACAACACCACATCGTCAAACACATCGCCAATGATGCGAGTTTGCTCGCGAATGTCATCATCGCGACGGTCACCAGCCCCACTGATGACGACGCTGCGTCTTTGAGCGGGCAAGTTGCTGACGGCTTGCACCAGCGCCTTGATGGCGTCGGGGTTGTGGCCATAGTCGGCGATGACGGTGGCGCCTTTGAAGTCAAAGACATTGAAGCGACCGGGCACGGCTTGGGCATCGCTGACAAAGCTGGCCAAGCCTTTGCAAATGATCTCCCAAGAGATGCCCACCGCCCAGGCCGCACCGATCGAGGCCATGGCGTTTTCAATTTGGAAGGTGATGGCGCCGCTGCGGGTCAAGGGGACATCAGACAAAGGAATGCGAACTTGCATGGGACCTTGCATGGCGATGATCTGATCGTCTTCAAGGTAAAGCACTCGCTTGCCCTGGGCGCGGTGCGTGGCGATGACGGGGTGGTGCGAATCCAGAGAAAAGAAGGTGATTTGGCCAGGGCAACTGTTGGCCATGGCTGCCACCATGGGGTCGCTGGCATTGAGCACGGCCATGCCAGAGCTGGCCACGTTTTGGACAATGACACGTTTGAGAACCGCCAAGTCTTCGACGGTGGTGATGTAATTCAAGCCCAAATGGTCGCCCATGCCGATGTTGGTGACGACCGCCACCGAGCAGCGATCAAAGGCCAAGCCTTCGCGCAACATGCCCCCGCGCGCAGTCTCGAGCACTGCGGCATCGACATCGGGGTGCATCAAGACATTGCGCGCACTGCGCGGTCCGCTGCAATCGCCACTGTCCATTTGTCGGCCATTGACATACACACCATCGGTGTTGGTCATGCCCACACGCAGTCCACTGGTGCGCAGCAGGTGCGAGGTCAGGCGCACGGTGGTGGTTTTGCCGTTGGTTCCGGTCACCGCAATCACCGGAATGCGACCCTCTTCGCCGCGTGGAAACATCATGTCGATGATGGCTTCGCCGACATCACGGCCTTTGCCAAATGAAGGACTCAGGTGCATGCGCAAACCTGGCGCCGCGTTGACTTCGACGATGCCACCACTTTGCTCTTCCAGGGGTCTCAAGACCGATTCACACACTACGTCCACACCCGCGATGTCCAAGCCAATCATGCGAGCCGCCGTCACCACCCGGGCGGCCACCTCGGGGTGGACATCGTCGGTGACGTCGGTGGCCGTGCCGCCGGTTGAGAGGTTGGCGTTGTTGCGCAAAATCACCCGAGTGCCTTTGGCCGGCACGCTGTCTGCACTCAGGCCTTGCTCTTTGAGGCGGGCCAAGGCCACTTCGTCGAACCTGATTTTGGTCAACGAGGTGGCGTGTCCATCGCCGCGGCGTGGATCGGCATTGACCTTGTCGACCAATTGCTTGACGGTGTGCTGACCATCGCCAATGACCAAGGGGGGTTCACGCCGGGCGGCAGCGACCAGCCGGTCACCGACCACCAGCAAACGGTAATCGCTGCCCGGCAAAAAGCGCTCGATCAACACTTCGTCGCCGAATTCTTCAGCGACGGCATAGGCCGCCATCACCTCTTCGCGGCTGCTGACGTTGACCGTGACGCCTTTGCCTTGGTTGCCGTCACGCGGCTTGACCACCACGGGCAATCCAATTTCTTGGGCTGCCACCCATGCATCGGCGGCATCGCTGACCGGTCGGCCTTTGGGCACGGGCACCCCTGCTGCATCGAGCAGTTTTTTGGTCAATTCTTTGTCCTGCGCGATCGATTCGGCAATGGCGCTGGTGCGGTCGATCTCAGCGGCCTGGATGCGCCTTTGCTTAGAGCCCCAACCAAATTGCACCAAGCTGCCCTCGGTGAGGCGTCGGTAAGGGATGCCGCGTGCCACAGCGGCATCGACGATCGAGCCAGTGGAGGGGCCCAAGCGGATGTCTTCGTCCAAAGCGCGCAGCTCATGGACGGCTGCATCAAGGTCAAAACTGCCCTCGGTCAAGGCGGCCTGAACCAATTGTTCGGCCCATCGCAAAGCCAATCGGCCCACGGGTTCTTCGGTGAACTCGACCGCGACTTGGTACAACCCAGTCTCAGGCGTGGGGGTGGTGCGGCTGAAGGTGACGGGACAACCGGCTTGAATTTGCAAATGCAAAGTGGCCGACTCCAGGGCATGGGCTAAACTGACCTTGGCTTTGTGCTCGGTTGGCTTGAGCGAGCCCATGCCTGGAAACAAATGCCGCAGTCTGGATTCAAGCTGTGGCAATCGGGATAAATCGGTGTGCTCTGGTGCGCATTGGACCAATGTCTCGATGGCGGTGTGTCGAGACCACAAATTGGGGCCGCGCAGGGCTCTGATGCGAGAGACTTCCATGGGTTCAGGCCGTCGTGGTGTGGGGATTTAAGGCTTGTTCAGCACGGGTTTGCTGACCAAAGTTTTTCAGGCCAGCGCGGATCAGCAAAGGGGCAATGTCCAGCGACCAAGCAGCGGCCACAGCTGCCAACAAGGTCGAGCGACTCATGCCCTTGTTGAGCAGTTGTGCGATCGGCGCCAAGTCGATGTGAAAGAGGGGGTTTTCTTGGTCTCCGCGCGCAAGAACCACATGTTGATCGCGCAAAAACACGGCTCGTTTGCCCACTTGAATGTGCGCCTGGACCACTGGATTTTCAGGGGTCAAAGCGTAAAAGACCACTTCGCCGTTGCACAACTCGGCCAGGCCGGCGATGGTCTCATCGTCGGCATTGAGCACGCCCACACCGTTGGACAAGACGACATCGATTTGGGTTCGAATGACGGTGCGCATTTGCTCAGGCGTGGTCATGTCATGGTCAGACAAGTCATCGGTGGGCAAGTCGGTGACGACACCCACTTGGCACAGGTCGTAGGGGTAGCCGTCTTCGACGATGTTGCGGGCCGCAGTTTCAATCACGGCGGCATCCAAAGAGCGATTGATCAACAAACGTTCGCCTTGGCCAAACCTGCGCGAGTCCACCGGGTCCACCAGCCTTTGGTCCATGAACAGGCCATCACGGCATGACACGCCCGTGCGCTTGCCGCTGAGGTGCAACAACCAACCCACCAATTGACTCAAGAGACTGGTTTGCACACTGCCTGTGATGCCGACCACCGGAATGCGACCGTCGTCGTTGACGCCAAACAAATGCTCGGCGATGGCCTTTCCCACTGGGCGTGGTTCGCCTGTGGCAGGCTTCAAGTGCATCAACAAGCCTGGGCCTGCATTGACCTCGACGATGGCGCCATTTTGAGTCTGCAGGGGCTTGGTGATGTCTTGGGTCACCATGTCAATGCCTGCAATATCCAGTCCCACCACGCGCGCGGCCAAAGTGGCCATGGCGGCCACTTCGGGGTGGACCCAAGGGGTGACGTCGTGGTTCAGGTTGCCATTGCGTTGAACGATCACGACCCTGCCTGCTTCGACCACGCTGTCGGCCGTCAAGCCTTGACGCTGCAACTCAAGAACGGCATGAGGTTGGCGATCGAGTCGAATTTTGTCCAGCGGAAAATCTTGCTCAATCCCACGGCGCGGATCGCTGTTGATTTGCGTTTCGATCAACTCGGACACCGTCGAGGTGCCGTTGCCTTTGATGGTGGCCAACTCGCCCTTGGAGGCGGCCACCACCCGGTCGCCCACCACCAAGAGTCGATGCTCTTCGCCTTGAACGTAGCGCTCGACAATGACTTGGGTGCCCTTGGTTTTGGCCACATGAAAAGCCGCTTCGACCTCAGCTTGATGGTTCAGGTTCAGCGAAACACCTCGACCATGGTTGGCGTCCAAGGGCTTGACCACCACGGGCAAGCCGATGTCCTGGGCTGCCTCCCAAGCGGATTCGGGGCTTTCAACCACCTTGCCCTCGGGGATGGGAATGCCGCAACTGCTGAGCAAAGATTTGGTCAGGTCTTTGTCGCTGGAGATGCCTTCAGCAATGGCGCTGGTGCGATCACTCTCGGCGGTCCAGATGCGACGCTGTCTAGAGCCATAGCCCAATTGCACCAAATTTCCGCTGGTCAAGCGAATGTGTGGAATTTGACGCTCTTTGGCAGCATCGACGATGCAGGCCGTTGAGGGGCCCAAACACCGATCATCGACCAGATCGATCAATTCATCGACCACGGCCTTGACGTCAAAGGGTTCGCCATTCATGGCGGCCATGACCAAATCGCGGGCGGCAGTCAAAGTGGTGCGACCGATCACCTCATCGGGGGTGCTGATCACCACTTTGTAGACCCCGCGCTCACTGGTCTCGCGGGCGCGTCCAAAGCCAAAAAACTTGTCATCGATGCCAGCCAGGGTTTGCAATTCCAGGCTGACATGTTCCATGACGTGACCGGCCCAAGTGCCACGTTGCAAACGCTGCAAAAAACCACCGCGCTCGCCAATGCTGCAACGATGCTCGATCAAACCGGGCAACCACTCGACCAACCGCTCGTAGTAACCAGAAATGGTGTCCGAGGGGTGATCCTCTAAGATGCCCAAATCGACCCAGACCTCGTTGATTGGAACCCAAGTCCAAAGATTGGGACCACGCACATGGTGCATGCGCCTGAATTGAATGGGTGGAAATGCCATGGCGGGTTCGATGCGTTAAAAGCGGTGAAAATAGGAGGCTGAGGCCCCCAAAGCTACAATTTCAATTGCAATGTCTATCGACCCTGCCATCTGCTTGTGGGGGCTGCGATGCTTGCGCTGTTGAAAGAGTGGCACGGTCTGGATGCTTTTGAATGAAATCTTCTTATTTGCCCCCTTCGTTTGCCAGTCTGGTGCCCTCTGTGTGGCATCAGGCCCTGCAAACCTTGGGGCTTGAATCAGAAAACGCATTGGCCTGCCTGATGGTTGACTTGGACGGGCAATTGCGTTTTGCTCAGCAGTTGCTGATTGTGACAGACCGGCGCTTGCTGGCCTTGCAAAAAGGTGTGGGTGGCGTGGTTCAGCACCAAAGCTGGCCCTTGGAGCCCGGCTTGAGCTTGCAACATGCCGACCATGCGGGGGTGGGAAGCCTGGAATTGCTCAACGCCACCCAGCGTTTGGCGGTTTGGCGATTCACGTTGCGACACAACATGCAAGCGCTTTTTTTGCAAGACTTGCTCAATCAACGCTGCTCTGGGCACACTCAATCGACCGTGCCGCTGAGCGAGGCCGTGACCGAAGAAGAACATCAGGGTGTTCAATCTTGGGGCTTGCTGCGCTTGTGGCGCTTTGCCAAGCCCTACCAGAACCAGTTGTTTTTGGGACTGGGCCTGACCTTGGCCTCGACCGCATTCACCCTGGTCCCCCCTTACATGACCATGCCTTTGATGGACAAGGTGCTGATTCCCTACCAAAACGGGCAGCCCATCGATCCATGGCAGGTGGCCTTGTACCTGAGCGGTTTGTTGGTGGCGGCGGTGTTGGCTTGGGGCTTGGGCTGGTACAAAACTTATATTTTGGCTTTGATCTCTGAGCGAATCGGGGCCGACTTGCGAACCACCACTTATGAGCACCTCATGCGTTTGTCATTAGAGTACTTTGGCGGGCGACGCACGGGGGACCTGATGGCGCGCATCGGGGCCGAAACCGACCGACTGTGCTTGTTCTTGTCGCTGCATTTGGTGGACTTCATCACCGATGTGGTCATGATCACCTTGACGGCTTTGATTTTGTTCAGCATCGACCCGGGTTTGGCCCTTGCCACATTGCTGCCATTGCCTTTCATCGCCTGGTTGATCCATCAGGTGCGTGATCGCTTGCGGCTGGGGTTTGAGAAGATCGATCGGGTCTGGGCCGAGTTGACCAATGTGCTGTCTGACACCATACCGGGCATTCGGGTGGTCAAGGCGTTTGCCCAAGAAAAGCGCGAAGCCCAGCGTTTCAGAGAAGCCAATCGCCACAATTTGGCGGTCAACGACAGGGTCAATTTTTTGTGGGGGCTGTTCACACCCACCATCACCTTGATGACCGAAATCGGTTTGTTGGTGGTGTGGGCGTTTGGCATTTGGCAGGTTTCGCGCAACCATGTGACGGTGGGTGTGCTGACGGCTTTTTTGGCTTACATCGGACGTTTTTATACCCGATTGGACGCCATGAGTCGCATCGTCTCACACACCCAAAAGGCCGCAGCCGGTGTCAAGCGTGTGTTTGAAATATTGGATCATGTCTCCAGTGTCCCCGAGCCCATTCAGCCTGTGCAACTCAGTGATGTGCAAGGGCGCATTGACATCGACAGCGTCGGTTTCAGGTACGGCAATCGATCCGTTTTGCGAGATTTTTCGCTGACCATACAGCCCGGCGAGATGATTGGTTTGGTTGGCCAAAG
>CAWUNN010000068.1:0-7908 GCA_963923185.1 uncultured Limnohabitans sp.
ATGTTCAAGCCAACGATGTCTTGGTCTGAAATGCCATCGAGGTATTTGATCAAGGCCCGGATTGAATTGCCGTGTGCGGTGACCAAAATTCGACGTCCTGACAAGATGGCCGGTGCCATGGTCTCGGTCCAGAATGGGATGACGCGGGCCACGGTGTCTTTGAGGCACTCGGTCAGAGGGATTTGCTCAGTTTGCAACGGGGCGTAGCGCACGTCACCGCGCTCGCAACGTGGATCGCTGGGCGCCAGGGCCGGGGGCGGCGTGTCGTAGCTGCGGCGCCAAACCAAAACCTGCTCGTCGCCATATTGTTTGGCCATGTCGGCCTTGTTCAGGCCTTGCAACGCTCCATAGTGGCGCTCGTTGAGCCGCCAGCTGTGTTGAACGGGCAACCAAGGACGCTCCATGGCATCCAGGCAATGCCACAGGGTGTGGATGGCGCGCTTGAGCACGCTGGTGTAAGCCACATCAAATTCAAGGCCTTCGGCTTTGAGCAAGGCACCGGCTTGCTGAGCCTGGCGCACGCCAGTGTCGGTCAAGTCCACATCGGTCCAGCCGGTGAATCGGTTTTCTAGGTTCCAAGTGGATTCACCGTGACGAATCAAAACAAGTTTATACATGGGGCGAGAGAGAAGAAAAAAGAAGAAAAATAAGCCCTGATCTGCAGGCCTTGTGACTCTCATTTTAAAATGGATGCCTGACACCTTTTTGAATCACAGGAATCCCATTGAAATTCTTCATCGACAACTGGATGCTGATCTCGATTGCACTGACCTCGGGCCTCATGCTGTTTTGGCCGGTCATTCAAGGTGCCTCCAGCTCTGGCATCACGGTCATTCAGGCGGTACAGAAGATCAACCGCGAGAAAGCCGTGGTGGTTGACGTTTGTTCAGCCCAAGAATTTGACGCCGGTCATCTGCCGGGCGCCAAAAACATCCCCTTGGCTCAATTGCAAAGCCAATTGCCCCAAACGGCCCGGGACACCCAAGTGCCCCTGATTTTGGTGTGCGCCAGTGGCATGCGCTCGCGCAGTGCGGTGGCGGTGGCCAAAAAACTGGGCTACACCCAAGCCATGTCTTTGACCGGTGGCCTCAAGGCCTGGCGCGAAGCCAATCAACCGGTCATCAAGTCTTGAATCTCTAGGAGCAAACCATGTCCCCCGTCAAGATGTACACCACGGCCGTATGCCCCTATTGCATCCGGGCCAAGCAAATTCTGAAAGCCAAAGGTGTGGACCAGATCGAAGAGATTCGCATCGACACCGATCCACAACAACGCGAACACATGATGAGCATCACGGGCCGGCGCACAGTGCCTCAGATTTTCATTGGCAATACCCATGTGGGTGGGTGTGACGATTTGATGGCATTGGACAGCCGTGGCGGCCTAGAGCCTTTGCTCCAATCGGCCTGATGTTTTAAAGCATAATCATCCAGATCACCGAATTTTGAGCCCGCTTCGGTTTATCCAAGCGGGCATTTTGATATCAGGAACCCCCATGAGCGATGCCACCCCTACATTCAATATTTTGCGCGTTTACTTGAAGGATGCCTCGCTGGAGCAACCCAACTCACCTCAAATCCTCACCAGTCAAGAAATGCCCAATGTCGACATCCAATTGGGTGTGGCGGTGGAGCAAATCGCAGAAGGCCAGGTTGAGGTGGTGGTGCAGGCCACGGTGACCTCCAAAATCGGTGACAAAACCATGTTTTTGGTCGAAGCCAAGCAAGCGGGTATTTTTGAAGCCCGCGACATCCCCGAAGAACAAATGGGCCCGTTGGTGGGCATCACCTGCCCACAAATCGTGTACCCCTACTTGCGGGGCAATGTGGCCGACTTGGTTCAGCGAGCAGGCTTTCCGCCCGTGCATTTGACCGAGGTGAACTTCCAGGCCATTTACATGCAGCAACTTGAGCAACAGGCCGCCGCCACCGCTCAATAAGCCTGGTCACCCATCGCTCGCCCCAGCATGCAGATCGCCATACTTGGAGCAGGTGCCTGGGGGACGGCATTGGCCGTCAAAGCCAGCCGCAGAAAAGCAGTGTGGCTGTGGGCACGTGATGCGCAGCAAGCGGCTTTGATGCAGCGAGAAGCTTGCAACCCCAAATACCTGCCCGGGGTGGGCTTTCCCCCCTTGCTGAAGGTGACATCCGATCCTCTGGGACCGTGGTTGCGGCAGATGGATCTGATCGTGCTGGCTGGCCCCATGTCCAGCCTGCGAGAGATGCTGCAAGGGCTCGATGGCCTGCCTGATTTACAAACACCCGTGGCCTGGCTGTGCAAAGGGTTTGAATCGGCCACCGGTTCGACCGAACCCGGCGGTTGGTTGCCCCATGAGGTCCAGCAACAAACGGCGCCGGGTTTGCAGTGTGGCGCGCTCAGCGGGCCCAGTTTTGCTCAAGAAGTGGCGGCCGACTTGCCCAGCGCTTTGGTCGCGGCCAGCCCTCACGCTCTGGTCAGGCAGCGCCTGGTTTCAGCCTTTCACAGTGACCAGATGCGTGTGTATGAAAACACCGACATCGTGGGGGTCGAGGTGGGCGGGGCCATCAAAAATGTGATGGCCATCGCCACGGGCTTGAGCGATGGTCTGGGGCTGGGCCAAAACGCCCGTGCCGCGCTGATCACCCGAGGTTTGGCCGAGATGACTCGACTGGGCGTGGCTTTGGGTGCCAAGGCCGACACCTTCATGGGCCTGAGTGGCTTGGGTGACTTGGTGCTGACCGCCACCGGAGACCTGTCGCGCAACCGGCGCGTGGGCTTGGCCCTGGCCCGTGGACTGAGCTTGCAGCAAGCCTTGGACGATCTGGGCCATGTGGCCGAGGGGGTCTATTCGGCCCACACAGTGGCCCAAAGGGCACGGCAATTGGGCATTGAGATGCCCATCACCGAGGCCGTGGTGGCCTTGTTGCAAGGTCGCTTGGCCCCTGCCCAGGCGGTCAGCTTGTTGATGGGCCGTCAGTCGCGCGCCGAAAGCCACTGAGCGGCCTCTTGAGGGCTTGGGCTGGGCTTAAAATGCCAAGCAGGAGAGTTCCCATGCCATTTTTCCGACGTGCCGACTACCAATCAGACACCACCCAATTCATTGCCGAATTGCGCTCGCAAGCACCTGATCTTGAAGCCCAACAGCGCCAAGGTCGCGGCTTGTTGTGGGACCAAACCGTCGATCGTGAAGTCTGGGCCCAGTACCGCGCGGCCCGTGTGGCCCAAGCCGCTTACGTTTACCAGACTCAGGCATCGTGAGCCCCGAGCATTTGCCTGCCTCTGGCTTGACGGCCGAGGCGTCAAAGGCGGCCACCACGCCCGAGGTGGTCGATCATGTGGCCGTGGCTCGCTTGTATGGCGAACCCTTGTTTGCCCTGCCGCAAGACTTGTACATCCCACCCGATGCGTTAGAGGTCTTTTTAGAGGCTTTTGAAGGGCCGCTCGATTTGCTTTTGTACCTGATTCGCAAGCAAAACTTCAACATCTTGGACATCCCCATGGCGGGCGTGACTCGACAGTACCTGAGCTATGTCGAAGAAATTCGCAACCGCAATCTGGAGTTGGCCGCTGAATACTTGCTGATGGCCGCAATGCTCATCGAGATCAAATCTCGCATGTTGTTGCCGCCCAAACCCAGCGCCGATGGCGCAGAAGTTGAAGACCCCAGAGCCGAGTTGGTTCGCCGCTTGCTGGAATACGAGCAAATGAAAATGGCGGCCGAGCGGCTGTCGCATGTGCCGCAATTTGGGCGCGACTTTTTGCGCGCTCAGGTCTACATCGAGCAATCTCTACAGCCGAGGTTCCCCGATGTGCACATCGTGGACTTGCAACAGGCATGGGCCGACATTTTGAAGCGCGCCAAGCTGGTTCAGCACCATAAAATTGCACGCGAAGAACTCAGTGTGCGCGAGCACATGAGCATGGTGCTGAAAAAACTGCAAGGTCGCAGGTTCATCGAGTTTGAGCATTTGTTCGAGGCCGACCGAGGGGTGCCGGTTCTGGTGGTGACGTTCATTGCGTTGCTCGAATTGGCCAAAGAGACTTTGATCGAAATCACCCAGGCCGAAGCCTATGCGCCCATCTATGTGCGCTTGGCCTATACACCGGCTTAATACCTGCGAGCGGTCAAAAAAATCAATGCACGCATCAGTGCGTACGACAAATTGTCCAGCCAACGATCCCACCAAGGCTGGCGACCAATGCCCGGCAAGACAGGGTGGGCCCCTTGTTGCATGGCGTCGCTCAGGCGCCCTCTCAATTGGGCCGCAAAGGCCTCATCGTCGATCACCAAATTGGCTTCGCGCGCCAACAACAGGCTCAAAGGATCCAGATTGGACGATCCCACGGTGCTCCAGCGCCGATCGATCACGGCGACCTTGGCGTGCAAATAGCTGAGGTGGTACTCAAAGATTTGGACGCCCGCCCCGATCAACTGCCGATAGACCACACGGCTGGCACGATAGGGCAGCGCAAACTCATAGTGACCCGGCAGCAGCAAGTTCACCTGGACGCCACGGCGTGCCGCCGTTTGCAAGGCCCGTCGAATTTTGCTGCCTGGTAAAAAGAAGGCGTTGGCAATGATGATTTCTTGTTTGGCTTTGCCAATGGCCTTGAGGTAGCTGCGTTGAATGTCGTGGCGATGGGTCACGTTGTCGCGCAGCACCCAGTGCACAGGCCCCATGTTCAAGCGCCAAGGCGTGGGGTCGCCTTCGCGCCAAACGTCCAGTGCAGCGCCCAAGCGACGTGCGCGCAAATTGCGTGAGATCTCCAGCCTGAACCACAATTGAATCATGCTGGCATGGATGTCGGTCACTTTGGGGCCCATGATTTCGACCGCATAGTCCAAGCGCGGATGGCGCATGGTCGCCTTCAGATGGGGGTCGTAGGCATCGTCCAAAATGTTGATGCCCCCACAAAAAGCCTTTTGCCCATCGATCACGCACAACTTGCGGTGCAGCCGCCGCCAACGGGTCGGAAACCAGATGCCCCCGGTGCCCATGGGCTCAAACACATGCCAATGGACTCCAGCGCGAGTCCAACGGCTCAACCAATCGGCGTCCATGTCTTTGGAGCCCGCGCCATCGAGCACCACCATCACTTGAACCCCCCTGAGGGCGGCTTGTTCCAGCGCTTGGGCCACCGTGGCACCTGTTCCCGTCACATTGAAGAGGTAGCTCTCAAATCGAATTTCAGACTGGGCCTGGTTCATGGCCGCCACCAGCGCCGGAAAATACTCGGTACTGCCTTGTAACAAGACCAGTTGGTGAGCGCTTGGCCCCACGGCGTGGCTCACGGCTTGGCTCTTGGTTGGATCAAACCCAGCTTGGGCAACCACAAGATGGCCTCGGCGTTGCTGGGTGAGAACACTTGATCGGCGGCCTCTGGGTATGGGACCCAACGCCATTCGGTGTGCTCTTGCGGGTGCAAGGTGACGGGGACGGCGGTGGGCAAAGTCAAACCGAACACTCGTTCGGTGTTGCGCGTGACGCCTGGCGCATAGCGATGCAAATACTTGGGATAAATGTCGTAGGTGTTCTCTAAGCCCCAGTCCTGCAGCACATGATGAGGGGCGCTGGCGTCGATGCCCGTTTCTTCCATCACCTCACGGCAGGCTGTGTCCCACCAACTTTCTGAAGCATCCTCTTTGCTGCCGGTGACCGACTGCCAAGTACCCGAGTCGACCCTGCGAATCAAAAGCACCTGGCCATCGGTGCTGTGAATGACGACCAGCACAGATTCTGGATGCTTGTAAGGCTTGGATGGCGTCGCGGTCATGGTGGGCAAGGTCTGGATGAGCCTGTCACAGGGCAAGGGCTGACCCCCAATTGCACTGGCCAGGGGCCTGATGCGCTACATTCGAGAGATGATAACGCCCGTGAACGGTTTAAAGAACGCAGAGAATCAAAGAGGCATTTACGCCATGATGGGCGCCATGGCCTTGTTTTTGATCAACGACACTTTGGTCAAATGGGTCAGCCAGTCGATACCCACGGGTCAATTGGTGTGCATCAGGGGTTTGTTGGCTTGTGCTTGGCTGCTGATCATGTGTCGCCAACATGGCGTGTTGGGCCAATGGCCTGCCTTGCGTGACAAGATCGTGTGGGTGCGCGGCTTGCTGGACGCCACCGCGTCATTGATGTATCTGACCGCACTGGCTCATTTGCCACTGGCCAACGCCACGGCCATCAACCTGGCTTCGCCCTTGTTCATCTTGGTGATGGCGGTGTTGTTTTTGAATGAGCGTCTGTACTGGATCAGAACGCTGGCGGCCATCACGGGCTTCATCGGCGTGGTATTGGTGGCACGCCCCTCTGAGAGCGGATTCAATGGCTACGCCTGGTTGGCGGTCTTGGGCACCATCATCCATGCTGGGCGCGACGTCATCACTCGCAAAATTCACCATGCCGTACCAGGCTTGCTGGTCACCATCAGCAACGCCTTGTGCGTGACCTGTGTGGCTGGCTTGTGGTCCTTGCATCAAGACTGGGTGCCACTGGCTGCGAACACTTGGTTGGCGCTGCTGTTGTCGTCGCTTTGCCTGGCCATGGCGTATCACCTGATCATAGTGGCCATGCGACACGGAGAGATGAGCGTGATCGCCCCATTCCGTTACAGTGCATTGTTGTATGCCCTGGTGCTGGGCCATGTCATTTGGGGCGATGTGCCCGATGCGGTGACCTGGACCGGCATCGGGTTGTTGGTGGGTTCTGGTTTGATTTTGATATGGAGCAACAGAAAATGATTCAGACACGACATTTGTTCACCTTGACCTTGCAAGTCCCCAGCATCCGCGATTTGGGCGTCACCCCGTGGGGTGCTCGCAAAATTGCGCAGGTCACAGGCGGTCATTTTGAAGGCGATCGGATCAAGGGCACGGTGCAAGCAGGCCCAGGGGGTGATTGGCTGTTGCTGCGCAACGATGGGGTCTTGTCCTTGGATGTGCGCATCACGCTCGAGACCGATGACGGGCATCTGATCTACATGAGCTACAAAGGCATGCGACACGGCCCCAAAGACGTGATCGATGCCTTGAATCGAGGCGAGAAGGTGGATCCTTCCCAATACTATTTCCGCATGGTGCCCCAGTTCGAGACCAGCAGCGAGAAATACAGCTGGATCAACCGACTGGTGGCGGTGGCCACGGGTCAGCGCGAGGCCAGTGGTCCGATCTACACGATTTTCGAAGTGCTTTGATCACGACCTGGCCCATCGCAGCAGCGGTGGGCCATTGATCGTCAGGCGGCTGTGGCTGTGTTGCGCAACCTGATGTGCAATTCTCTGAGTTGCTTTTCGTCGACCGGGCTGGGGGCTTGGGTCAACAAGCACTGCGCCCTTTGGGTTTTGGGGAAAGCGATCACATCGCGAATCGAGTCGGCACCAGTCATCAGGGTGACGATGCGGTCCAAACCAAAGGCCAATCCTCCATGGGGCGGAGCGCCATATTGCAAGGCATCCAGCAAGAAACCAAACTTGAGCTGGGCTTCTTCGGGTGTGATTTTCAAGGCATCAAAGACCTTTTGCTGAACATCGGCGCGGTGAATGCGCACCGAACCACCGCCAATCTCCCAACCATTGAGCACCATGTCGTAGCCCTTGGCGATGCATTTTTCGGGGGCACTGACCATCCAGTCTTCGTGCCCATCTTTGGGGGCTGTGAAGGGATGGTGCACTGCGCTCCAGCGGTCATCTTCTTCGTCGTATTCGAACATGGGAAAGTCGACCACCCACATCGGCGCCCAGCGGTTTTCAAACAGGCCCGATTTGCGACCAAACTCGCTGTGGCCAATCTTGACGCGCAGTGCACCGATGGCATCGTTGACCACCTTGGCCTTGTCGGCGCCAAAAAAGATGATGTCGCCATTGGCCGCACCGGTGCGCTGGATGATGGCGTCGATGGCGGCGTCGTGCAAGTTTTTGACGATGGGGGAC
>CAWUNN010000069.1:0-7868 GCA_963923185.1 uncultured Limnohabitans sp.
AAAGGCCGTACCACGCACATCTGTGATGCTGGCAATCGGCTGACGGGCTGCCAAACGATGGGCGATTTCAACGATGGCGCGCTCGGCATTGCCATACAGCAACAGATCGCATTTGCTGTCCAACACGATCGAGCGGCGCACCTTGTCGCTCCAGTAATCGTAGTGAGCGATGCGGCGCAAACTGGCTTCGATGCCACCCAATGCGATGGGCACTTCGGGAAAGGCCTCGCGGCAGCGTTGGCTGTACACGATGGCGGCCCGGTCAGGACGCTTGCCTCCCACATTGCCAGGGGTGTAGGCGTCGTCACTGCGAATCTTGCGATCGGCGGTGTAGCGGTTGATCATCGAGTCCATGTTGCCGCTGGTGACACCCCAAAACAAATTGGGCTTGCCCAGGGCCTTGAAAGCCTGGGCGCTGCTCCAATCGGGCTGGGCGATGATGCCCACCCTAAAGCCTTGGTTTTCTAACATGCGCCCGATGACGGCCATGCCAAAACTGGGGTGGTCGACATAAGCATCGCCCGTCACGATGATGATGTCGCAGCTGTCCCATCCCAATTGGTCCATTTCTGCGCGCGACATCGGCAAAAAGGGGGCAGTGCCAAAGCGTTGAGCCCAGAATTTGCGATAACTGGACAACGGTTTGGCATCGCGTGGGAAAAAGGACACATCGACCGGGGCATTCATACCCTCAAGTGTAGGGCTTGGCAAGAATTCATGCCGCCTAGGCGACCGATATCCATGGACATGGGCTGACCTTGCCAAAAAATCCGGTCCAAGGACACATGGCAATCGTTTAGCATTGAAGCCACGCGTGGCAAGAAGACAAAGGACATTCACAGATGAGTACCCGATTGGCAAGCAAAGTTTCCATCATCACCGGGGCTGGTCAAGGCATTGGCTTGGCCACCGCCTTGAAATTCGCCAAAGAAGGGGCAGTGGTGATCGCCGCAGACGTGCGCCAGCTGCAGGTCGATGAGGCGGTGGCGCAATGTCAGGCCTTGGGCGCCACGGCCATGGGCTTGGTGGTCGATGTCACCCAACGTGACATGGTCGACGCCATGGTGCAGCGGGTGTTGCAAGCCCATGGCCGCATCGATGTGTTGGTCAACAACGCTGGCATCACCCAAGATGCGCGTTTGCAAAAAATGACCTTGGAGCAATTTGATCGGGTCATCGATGTCAATTTGCGCGGGGTGTTTCATTGCGCCCAAGCGGTGGCAGATGTCATGGTCGCTCAAGGCAGTGGGGTGATCCTGAATGCCTCATCTGTGGTCGGCGTGTACGGCAATTTTGGTCAAACCAACTATGCGGCCAGCAAATTTGGGGTGATCGGGTTCACCAAGACCTGGAGTCGCGAACTCGGACCCAAAGGGGTGCGTGTCAATGCGGTGGCTCCGGGTTTTGTCCAAACCCCGATTTTGAAGAGCATGCCTGACAAAGTGATTGCCAGCATGGCTGAGAGGGTGCCCATGAAGCGCTTGGGCGAGCCCGAAGAAATCGCCAACGTCTATGCTTTTTTGGCCAGTGACGAGGCCAGTTATGTCAATGGCGCGGTGTTGGAAGTCTCGGGGGGGATGACGGTATGAGTCCAGCCCATCCCAAGTCTTGCACCGATTTGTTCATGACCTTTTTGTGGATGGCCTTGCAGGGCTTTGGCGGTGTATTGGCGGTGGTGCAGCGAGAGTTGGTCGAAAACAAACGCTGGCTCACGCGGGATCAATTTGTCGAAGAGTGGTCGGTGGCCCAAGCCCTGCCTGGCCCCAATGTGATCAACCTGGGCATCATGCTGGGTTCGCGCAACTTTGGGCTGCGTGGTTCTTTGGCCAGTTTGGCTGGGTTGCTGTTGGTGCCGTGTGCCTTGGTCTTGTTGTTGGCTGCCGCTTACGACAGCATGTCTCACATGGAGCAAGCCCAAGCCGCCATGCGTGGCATGGGTGCGGTGGTGGCGGGCATGGTGATCGCCACTGGGCTGAAGATGGTGTCGGCTTTGCGCAAGAATCCGGTGGGTTTTGCCGCCGCTCTGGTGGGGGCCGCATGCTCTTTTGTGTGTGTGGCCATTTTGCGCTGGCCTTTGTTTCAGGTGTTGCTGCTGGTCGGTGGGGTCTATGTCTTTTGGGCATACCAACGCCTGAAGAAAAACGAGGTCTCTTCATGAGCGCTGTCGACTTGATGTGGGTGGCGCTGCACTTTTGTGGCATTTCGTTGTTGGCGGTCGGAGGTGCCATTTCGGCATTGCCCGAAATGCATCGTTTTTTGGTCGATGAACATCATTTTTTAAGCGATCAGCAATTCGTCAATTCGGTCGCATTGGCACAGATTGCGCCTGGTCCCAATGTGCTCTTTGTCGCCTTGATGGGCTGGAACATCGGCTTGCAAGCCTCAGGGGGCATTCAAGCGGGCAGCATGGCCTGGGTACAGGCTTTGGGTCTGGCCCTGACTTGCTTGTTGTGTGTGCTGCTGCCCTCTTCCATTTTGACCTTCAACATCACCCAATGGCTGCACCGAGAGCGTGAACGCATGGGCGTGCGCGCCTTCAAGGCCGGCATGGCGCCCATCGTCATGGGTTTGGTCACATCAACGGGTTGGTTGATGCAATCCAGGCATGATCATTTCCCGCAAGACGCCCCCCTGTGGTTGTTGATGGGGGCCACGATCTTGGTCATGCTCAAGAGCAAAATCCACCTGCTGTGGTTGTTGGCGGTGGGTGCCACATTGGGCATCATGGGTTGGGTTTGAACCCTTAAAGGACAAAGCATGAACGGAGCCGACGCGTTGGTCAGGATGTTGCAGATTTACGGGGTCCAACACATCTTTGGTTTGTGTGGCGACACCAGCTTGCCGTATTACGATGCGTTGGCCCGTTTGGACCACGGCATCGATCATGTGCTGGCCCGCGATGAACGCAGTGCCGCATACATGGCAGACGGCTATGCACGGGTGACCGGCCGTGTGGGCGTTTGTGAAGGCCCCAGTGGAGGAGGTGCCACCTACATCTTGCCAGGGGTGGTCGAAGCCAATGAGTCGTCGGTCCCTTTGCTGGCCATCACCAGCGACATTGCGGTGGGTTCCCGAGGCCGATATCCGTTGACTGAGCTCGATCAGCGGGCGTTGTACAAACCTCTGACCAGCTGGAACACGGTGATCGACCGGGTCGACCAAATCCCGCATGCCGTGCGCAGTGCATTCAGGCACATCACCAGCGGCCGACCCGGTGCGGCCCACATTGGATTGCCCTACGACATTCAAAAACACGAAGCGGATGCCAGCGATCTGTGGGGGCAACATCATCACCAGCAAGTGCCAGCTCTTCGAACGATGGCCGATCCCATTCTCATCGAGCGTGCGGCTGACTTGCTGCATGCATCCAAATCACCCGTGATCTTTTGTGGGGGTGGTGTATTGATCTCTGGAGCCAGTGCAGAGCTTGACCAATTGGTGCAATTGCTCAACGCCCCATTGGTCACCACGGTCAGTGGTCAAGGTAGCCTGGCAGATCTCCACCCTCACAATGCAGGTGTGGTGGGCTCCAATGGCGGAGTACCAGCGACCCGTGACGTGGTGGCTCAGGCCGATTTGGTCTTGTTCATCGGTTGTCGAGCGGGCTCTACATCGACCGAGCACTGGAAGGTGCCCTCACGACACGTGCCATTGATTCACTTGGACATCGATGCGGCCACCATTGCCACCAATTACAAGACTGAAGTTCCGTTGGCAGGAGACGCCAAACTCAGCCTTCAAGCCTTGAATGCAGCTTTGACCGATCGATTGAAACGAAGGCCCCGATTGGAGGCGGCAAATGGCCGCGAGGTGGCCCAGCAAGCTCGCGCCAACAAGTGGGCGGCATTCGCCCCTTTGGCAGCATCCATGGACAGACCCATCAAGCCCGAACGGGTGGTCGATGCACTGAACCGATTGTTGCCACCGGACAGCATTGTGGTGGCCGACCCCGGCACGCCCTGCCCTTACTTTTCAGCTTACTTTCATCATTCGACCCAGCCTGGTCGGCACTTCCTCACCAATCGAGCTCATGGGGCTTTGGGCTATGCCATGTCAGCGGGCGTAGGCGCCTGGTTTGGTCAACCCAATCGCACTGTGGTGGCGGTCATGGGGGATGGCAGTTTTGGATTCACGTGTGGCGAGCTAGAAACCATCGTCAGACGCAAGGTGCCGTTGAAGATGGTGGTGTTTTCGAATACGGTGTTTGGTTGGATCAAAGCCAGCCAAAAGGTGGCTTACAACGAGCGCTATTTTTCGGTCGATTTTGGTCGCACCGAGCATGCCAAAGTGGCTGAGGCTTTTGGGGTCAAGTCTTGGCGGGTGCAAGACCCTGCAGAACTGGATGTGGCCATTTTGGCCGCATTGAATCATCCAGGCCCTGCCCTGATCGATGTGGTCTCACAACAGCTTCAAGATGCGGCAACCCCGGTCAGTCAATGGATGGGGTAAGAGGTCAAGTGCATCCATGAACAATGAAATGAGTCTTCGTCGCCAAGTCTTGTGCTGGGGTGCATCCATGGCCTCTTGCCTGTGGTCGACTCGATCATGGTCTCAAGCCGATGCCGCTTTGCGTTTGGTGGTGACGTTTCCACCTGGTGGCAGCACCGACATCACGGCACGCATTTTGCAGCCCGTATTGTCACAGCGTCTGGGACGATCGGTGGTGATTGACAACAAACCAGGGGCAGCCAGTCAGGTGGGCACACAATTTGTGGCCAAATCTGCCCCTGACGGAAATACGTTGCTGGTGTGCTTTGACTCGCATGCGATCAACCCGATCGCCAAATCCAATTTACCCTATGACACCTTCAAAGATTTTGCTGGGGTCACCTGGGCTGTTCGATTTCCCTTGGTGATCGCGGCCAACGCCAGCGTGAAATCCAACGACCTGAGGGGTTGGATCGAAGAGGCCAAATTGCAACCCGATCGGTTCAGTTATGCCTCCACGGGTTTAGGCTCTATGAACCACTTGGTCATGGAAGACATCAAACGTTTGTCCAAAGCCTCGGTTCTGCATGTCCCATATGCCGGTGGTGGGCCTGCTGTTCAAGCGGTGTTGACGGATACCAGTCAACTCACCTTGCTGAGTTATGCTGCACTCAAGGCGCAAATACAAGCCGGCAAGCTCAAGGCTTTGGCTGTGACAGGGGCCAGGCGTTTGCCCGATTTGCCGCTGACCCCCACAGTTGCCGAATCTGGATTTGCCGGGTTTGAAGCGTACTCATGGATAGGGATCTTTGCCCCCAGTGCCACACCGCAGCCCGTTTTGAATAAATTGTCAGAGGACTTTAGGCTGGTACTGAGATCCCCCGAGGTCAGCAGCAAGTTGATGGCGGGGGGCTTTGAAGTCATGGCCACCGATGGTTCCACACTGGAGCGTCATGCCAAAGAGCAGTTCGAACGATGGAGTGCATTTGTTCGCGATACACACCTCAAATTGGAACTTTGAAAATGCAAGCTGAGACCCCCTTGCCCCCATTGGATCATCTGGTGATTGCGGTGCATGATTTGGATGCTGCCATTGATCGACATCAAAACATGGGCTATCAAGTGGTGATCGGTGGTCATCATCCAGGTCGGTTGTCGCACAATGCTTTGGTCATCTTTCAAGATGGTTCTTACTTTGAATTGATCGCCTGGAGTGCCCCTGCCCCTCAAGAGCACTGGTGGCACATCTTGCAACGTCAAGGTGAAGGCTTGATTGATTTCGCTTTGTTACCCAACGATACTGCCCAAGTCATTGCCGCAGCCCAATCCAGAGGACTCCAGGCCATAGCAGGTCCATTGGATGGTGGTCGCACCCGGCCAGACGGTCAAGAGTTGAAATGGACCACGGCCAGACCATCCACCCGTGATTTGCCTTTTTTGTGCGGAGATGTCACACCCAGAAGCTGGCGGGTGCCTGAAGGCGATGTGCGCATCCACCCCAATGGGGTCAAGGGGGTGTCTCAGATTCAAGTTTCTGTGAAAAATCTGGACGTATCGTTGCAGCGGTATCGCCAATTTTTAGGGCCTCATCTGAACATCGAGTGGACCCCTCATCACGCCAAAATCGGTATCCGTTCTTGTGTGATTGAGTTGCTGCATCGTCCCTTTGAGGCAGAAGGCCCCTTGGGGTTTGTGCTTGAACACTGATTGAGATTCGAATCAAGTTTTGCGTTGACGCAGTGCCTCGTACAGGCAAATGCCACTGGCCACCGACACATTCAAGCTCTCGACCGCACCCATCATGGGGATGCTGATCAATTGATCGCAGGTTTTGCGGGTCAGCTGTCGCATGCCTGAGCCCTCGGCCCCCAGGACCAAGGCACAAGGGATGTTCAAATCAACTTGGTACAAGGTCTGCGGGGCATCGTCGCTGGTGCCAATGATCCAAATCGAGCGCTCTTTGAGTTCATTCAAGGTGCGAGCCAGATTGGTCACCATGAAGTAAGGCACTGTTTCAGCGGCTCCACTGGCCACTTTGGCCACCGTGGCGTTGATGCCCACAGCGTGGTCTTTGGGTGCAATCACCGCATGGGCACCCGCACCGTCGGCCACGCGCAGGCAAGCCCCCAAGTTGTGGGGGTCGGTCACGCCGTCCAAGACCAACAGCAAAGGTTGAATGTCGGCCGCCAAACCGTCCAGCCAGTCGTCTAATGAATGGGTGGTTTGCAGGGCTTGAACTTTGGCCACCACACCTTGGTGGCCGGCATGGCCTGCCATGCGGGCCAAGCGCAAACCATCGGCTTCAATCAGGCGAACCCCCGCCTCTTTGGCCTTGTCTAAAAATTGCCGCATGCGTGCATCACGTCGTGTGGCCTCGACATAAACTTCAATGATGCTGTGGGGCGCGGTTTTGAGGCGCACGCCCACCGCATGAAAACCAAACAAAAATTTGGGTGAATCTGCCATGTGTGAATTGTAGGCCTTGCCAGTTCGGACGTCGGCAAGACCTGGACCTGGTTTGAGGGACAATAGACCACAAAGAGACACACCTTGAGCCTGAACATCGTCCCTGCCCCAGAAGTTGCCCAGCGTCTGCATTTGCCTGCAGACCATCCGCAGGCTTTTTCATGCGTGATCGATGCGCGCAGCGAAGGCGAATATGCCCTGGATTGCTTGCCAGGGGCTGTCAACTGGCCGTCTTTGAACAACGAAGAACGCATCGTGGTGGGCACCTTGTACAAACAGCAAGGTGCGTTTGAAGCCCAAAAAATCGGTGCAGCCTTGGTCTGCGCCAACATTTCCAAACATTTGCAAGCCCATGCGCTGCAATTGCCTAAGAGCTGGAAGCCCTTGGTGTACTGCTGGCGCGGAGGCAAGCGCAGCGGCTCGTTGGCTCATGTGATGAGTCAGATTGGCTTCCAGGTCTGTTTGATGGAGGGTGGCTACAAAGCATTTCGCAAGGCATTGGTCGAGACCTTGCCTGCGCGGGTCTCGGGTTTGAAATTTCAGGTGATTTGCGGACCCACCGGCAGTGGCAAGACCCGGTTGCTGCACGCCTTGTCTGAGGCCGGCGAACAAGTGTTGGACCTCGAGGGCCTGGCCAGTCACCGAAGTTCGGTGTTGGGGTTGATCCCAGGACAGGCCCAGCCCAGCCAAAAGAAATTTGACACGCTGATTTGGGATGCCGTGTCCCGATTGGACCGAAATCGGTGGGTTTTTGTCGAAGCCGAAAGCCGCAAAGTGGGTAATTTGAGCGTGCCCGAGTCGTTGATGCAAGCCATGCGCGCAAGTCCTTGCGTGCGTGTGGATGCGTCCCTTGATTTGCGGGTCGAATTGTTGATCCAAGACTATCCATTTTTTGTGCAAGACATCGATTTTTTATGTGCACGGCTGGAGACTTTGAAAGATCTTCGCGGCAAGGAAGTGGTCGATGCTTGGTG
>CAWUNN010000070.1:0-7838 GCA_963923185.1 uncultured Limnohabitans sp.
GCTCGGCCATGTTCTACATCATCACTTACGTGCTGACCACTTTGGCCACCTTTGGCATTGTGCTGCTGTTGGCCCGTGAAGGCTTCGAGAGCGAAGAGATCTCTGACCTGGCCGGTTTGAACCAGCGCAGCCCGCTGTACGCGGCCGTCATGGCGATTTGCTTGTTCTCATTGGCGGGTGTGCCGCCCATGGTGGGTTTTTATGCCAAGCTCTCGGTCTTGCAAGCCCTGATTGCCTCGGGCCAGGTGGGCAGCGTGGCGTTGGCGGTGTTTGCCGTCATCATGTCTTTGATCGGTGCTTTTTATTACCTGCGCGTCATCAAAGTCATGTACTTTGACAACCCCATCACCGCCACCACCGTGACGGCGGGCCAAGATGTGCGCGTGGTGTTGTCGATCAATGGGGCTTTGGTGCTGATTCTCGGGATCGTGCCGGGTTGGCTGATGAACCTGTGCGCGGCCTCGATCGTGCAATCTTTGGGCTCGTAAAGTCCCTTGTTCAAAGGGGGAATGATGGCATGTCCCTTCGCTTGGGTGTGCGCCTACCCCTGAATGTGGTCATGTGACACCCCAATGAAAAGCCGTCACATTTGATCGATAATCCCCTCATGAAAGTGCTCGACCTTCAATGCAACAGCCAACACGAGTTTGAGGGTTGGTTTGGCAGTGAAGATGATTTTCAGTCACAGCTGTCACGCCAACTGGTTCAATGCCCGGTGTGTGCCAGCCACGACATCACCAAACGCCTGAGCGCACCGCGCCTGAACCTCTCGGGGGCACGCGAGCCGGCGCCCGCGGCAGTCTCCAGCGCGCCGGCCCCGGTCACCAACACCACACCGGCCGAGATGCAAGCGGCTTGGCTCAAGATGGTGCGTCATGTCATGGCCAACACCGTGGACGTGGGCGATCAATTCGCCGAAGAGGCCCGCAAAATCCATTACGGCGAAACCGAACACAAACAAATCAGGGGCCAAGTTTCACCCGAGGTGCCCCTTGAATTGTTGGAAGAAGGCATCCCGGTCATGCCCTTGCCCATTCCCGAAGCCCTCAAAGGGCCCCTGCAATAACCGCCTCTCAGCGCACACCCATGCCCGATCCATTCATCACATGGGAGTCTGAGCACAGCCACCGCGTGCCATTTGCGGTCTACACCGGGGCCGAACTGCACCAGCGCGAGATGGAGCGGTTTTTTTACCAAGCTCACTGGTGCTATGTGGGTCTAGAGGCCGAGATACCACAACCCGGTGATTTCAAACGCACCCAAATCGGAGAGCGCTCGGTCATCATGGTGCGCGCCACCGATGGCCAGATCCATGTGGTCGAAAACATCTGTGCCCACCGTGGCATGGCTTTTTGCCGCAAGCGCCATGGCAACGCCACCGAATTCGTCTGCCCATACCACCAATGGAGCTATGCGCTGGATGGTCAATTGCAGGGCGTGCCCTTCAGAAGGGGGGTGCGACAAGATGGCAAGGTACTGGGCGGCATGCCGCCAGACTTTGACCCCAAAGAGCATGGCCTGCGGCGCCTGAAGGTCGCCACCCGAGGCGGCGTGGTGTTTGCCTCTTTTGACCATCAGGTCGAGTCATTGGAAGACTTCATGGGACCGGCCATCTTGGGGTACTTCGATCGACTCTTCAATGGCCGCTCACTCAAGATCTTGGGCTACAACCGCCAGCGCATCCCAGGCAACTGGAAGCTGATGCAAGAAAACATCAAAGACCCCTATCACCCAGGGCTGTTGCACAGCTGGTTTGTGACCTTTGGGCTTTGGCGTGCGGACAACAAATCACAGTTGCGCATGGACCGACACCATCGCCATGCCGCCATGATTTCCACCCGAGGCAGCGCTGGCCAAGCCAGTGGCCCCAGTGCCCAAGTGACCCAGGTGGGCAGCTTCAAAGCCAGCATGCAGCTCAACGACCCCAGCTTCTTGGACATCGTCCCAGAGCCTTGGTGGGGCGGCCCCACGGCGGTGATGACCACCTTGTTCCCCAGCGTGATCTTTCAGCAACAAGTCAACAGCGTCTCGACCCGCCACATTCAACCTGATGGGCACGGTGCCTTTGACTTTGTCTGGACCCATTTTGGTTTTGAAGACGATGACCCCGACATGCACCAGCGCCGACTGCGCCAAGCCAACCTGTTTGGCCCTGCAGGCTTTGTCAGCGCCGACGATGGTGAGGTGATCGAGTTTTCTCAGCAGGCTTTTGAAACCCTGCCGTCACACCGCACCTTGGTGGAGTTGGGTGGCAAAACCGTCGAAGACACCGAGCACATGGTGACCGAAACCCTGATTCGGGGCATGTACGAGTACTGGCGTCGCGTCATGGAGGCCCCATGACGCTGGACTTTCAAACCTGGCTGGACATTCAACACCTGTACAGCGACTATGCTTCGGTGTTGGATGCGGGCCAATGGAGCCGCTGGCCCGACTTTTTCACCGATGACTGCATTTACCAAATTCAGCCACGCGAAAACCACGAGCGCGGTTTTCCACTGGCCACTTTGTCCTTGACCAGCAAAGGCATGTTGAAAGACCGGGTCTATGGCATCACCGAGACCTTGTACCACGACCCCTACTATCAACGCCACATCGTCTCGGCCCCTGTGCTGCGCAACATCGAAGCCGGGCGCATCGAGGCCGAAGCCAACTATGCCGTCTTTCGCACCAAGTACGACCAGCTCAGCTCGGTCTTCAATGTGGGGCGCTACCTCGATACCTTGGTGCAGACCCCACAGGGCTGGCGCTTTGCCCAACGCCTGTGCATCTACGACAGCGAAATGATTCCCAACTCACTCATTTACCCGATCTGACATGAGCCATTGGCACGATGCGGCCGCGCTGGCCGACTTGTTTGAAGACGCCGGCATCGCCGTCACCCTCAATGGCCACGAAGTGGCCTTGTTCAGCGTGGCTGGCCAAGTCCATGCCATCGACAACGCCTGCACCCACGGCCCGGCCCGCTTGTGCGAGGGTTGGGTGGTGGGCGACGAGGTCGAATGCCCCTTGCACCAGGGTCGCTTCAGTTTGCACACCGGTGAAGCCACTTTCGGACCCGCCTGCGAGGCCGTCAAAGCCTGGCCAGTGCGCATCGAAGACGGCCGAGTCTGGGTGTCACTCGATCAGCCGCTGGGCTGAGGCGTTGCTCAGGCGCTGGACCCCTCAGGGTCTCAAGGCTGGCGTCTCCAGGGGCATGCCCCTGGCTCGCCACTTCAGGTACAACTCAAGTTGTGCCCACTCTGGGGCATCGGGTGCAAAGGGTTCGGCGCGCACCGCGATCATGCAGTTGCGCAAACGCCGTTGCAAAGACCCCATGGTTTGCCATTCAAGTCGATAAATCGGATAACCCGTGGGATGTGCTTGCGGAATCACCACGCCTGCCAATTTGCGGCCCCAACGCTCGTCGTGGCATTGCGCACAAGACAAACCGATTTGTCCCATGCGCTCAAAGAACCAGCGTCGACCGGCGGCCCAATCGGGGTCTTGTGCGTCTTGCGCAGCAGGCACGATGGGCATGCCGCGCGAGACCAGCGACACCCAGGTGGATGTGGCCAACAGCGCCTGCGACTCTTTGGCCCAAGCGGGCTCTTTTTGTTGTTGGGTGCGGCACCAATTGATGCGGTCTTCCAACGTCATCAAACGACCCTGAACCCGTTGCGGGTAGCGTGGTGCCACGCCTTTCATCTGCTGCACCTCGCCGTGGCAAGACTGACACGAGGGGCCACCACTGGCGGTGCGGCTTTGCCACAGCTCTTGACCCTCTTGCAACCACAGGCTGGCTGGGTGCAGGCTCAGATCGTTTTGCAACAAGCGGTTGCTCTGGCTAAGCAGCAAGGTCGACGATTGGCGCCTCTCCAGTGCGATCTCGGCATGCGCCAGCGCCGCCCAGGTGGCACACAGCATCAGCAGCTTGCGCCAGACATTCATTGGACTTCGATCTTGGCTTGGGCCGTGGCCTGATAACCGTCGTCGCCGCTCCACTTCATGATCCAAGTGCCACTCTCGCTCATGGTCATCTGAAATTGAATCAAAGGGTTGGCGGCGATGCCACCCACCAAATCCACCCTGAAGATTTCTGTCCCATTGAACTCGCAAACGAACAAGTCGATCATGTCGCGGGCGATCAACTCGCCCAGTTCGTTGCGCCGAAAACCATTTTCCATCGGGTGCTGGGCCAATGCCCGAATCGTCACCGACTCGCCTTTGAGCGCGCGGTTGGGCGCGGTCACCAACGTTCGGGGTGCATGCTTGCTCATCGTTCCTCCGTGCAAGACGATAGCGTCACGATCGTGTCGGCATGGCCAGCCCAAACTCGGCCATCGCTCCATTCGGCCAAGGCCCATACGCGCTGCGTGTTGGCCAAACGCACCCGCGCTGTGAAGATCGCAGGCTTGGCTGTGGCTGGGGTGAAGTGTGCCGTCAAAATGCGTGGCAGTGGGTTGCCCTCGGCGACGATGTGGATGCGCTGCACGTATGCATCACCCCGCAAGGCGTCGCTGACGCGTACCGTGGTCAAGACCGAGTTGCCGTTCTCGACCAAGGGCGGCAATTCAACCCAGACCTTGCCATTTGAAATGGGACGACCTGCCAACACATCGGCGATCAGGGCCTGAGCCCGTTGCATCTGCTCGATTTGTTCGGGGTCCAAGGCTTTGGCCCACAGCGAACCCACGGGCCCCAAGGCCAAGGTCAATGCCAAATGGTCTCTGCGCGAAATCATGGTTTCAATGTTTGTAAATGAGCCACCACATCATCGATCTCTTGAGGGCTGAGCAGCACTTTGTCTTTGAACAATCGGTGAACTCGGCTGCCTGGGCCCAACACGCCATAACGCGGCATGATGGTGTCGGGGTTGAAACGACTGGGGTCGACCAAGCGTTGGCGCAAATCTTCGGCCGATTTGCCTTGCACCAAAGCAGGCAGAGCAGGGGCCAAGTCACCTTGAAATTTTTCTTCTTCGTAAGGGCCGCTGTGACACAACAGACAAGACCCCCGTTGCCGATCGGTGACGATCGAGCGCCCCCGCTCGGGGTCGGCTTGCGCCCAGGCGGGCAAGGCAAGCAGGCAGCAGATCAGAGATAGACCTCCAAGCTGCCAGCCCTTGCAACGCCCGGGCATGGCGTCACACCAAGGTGTAGCCCAGTTTGCGCAAAGGCACGCTGCGCAAACGCTCGCCGGTGGCCCGGTAGATGGCGTTCAACACGGCCGGTGCCGCCACGCAAATGGTGGGCTCGCCAATGCCGCCCCATTCTTCACCACCGCCTTGGATGATGATGGTTTCGACCTTGGGCATCTGGGCCAAACGCATCGACCCAAAATTGTCAAAGTTGGTTTGTTCGATGCGACCGTCTTTGACGGTGTTCTCTTGCAAGAACAGGGCCGACAAGCCATACACAAACGAGCCCGACACCTGACGCTCAATCTGAGCCGGGTTGACGGCGTAGCCTGGATCGGTCGCTGCGACGATGCGGTGAATCTTGACGCGCTTGCCATCGAGCACCGACAACTCGCAAGCGGCCGCCACATAGCTGCCAAAGGCCTTCATTTGGGCCAAGCCGCGATGCACGCCGGGTGCGGCGGGCTTGTCCCAGCCGATGCGCTCGGCTGCGGCATTGAGCACCGCCAAGTTGCGCGGGAATGGGCCCATGAATTGGCGCCTGAAGGCCAGCGAATCCATGCCTGCTTGCTCGGCCAACTCGTCCATGAAGCACTCCATGAACACGGCGTTTTGGTTGCTGTTCACACCCCGCCAAAAGCCTGGTGGCACATGGGTGTTGCGCATCGCATGATCGACCATCAGGTTGGGAAACTCGTAGCTGAAGCCATGCTCGCCGCCGGCAAACACACCCTGAAAGGTCAAAGGATCGCGGCCTTTTTGTTGCTCGACCACGGCCGGACGCACTGCAGCCAAAATCGACTGACCCGACAAGCGCATGTGCAAGCCGGTCAGTTTTTTGTTGGCGTCAAATGTGCCGGTCAATTGGCAAGCCATGATCGGGTGATAGTGGCCATGCTGCATGTCCTCTTCGCGGGTCCAGATCAGCTTGATCGGTGTGCCCGGCAGTTGGCGTGCGATCAGCACGACTTGGCGCGTGTAGTCCTGAAACGCACCACGCCGGCCAAATCCACCTCCCAAATTGACCTTGATCACATCGCACTTCTCGGCCGCCAGGCCAGAGGCAGCGATCACGGCCGCCAATGACGCCTCGCCGTCTTGGGTGGGCACCCACGCTTGGCAGCGATCGGCGCTCCACAACGCGGTGGCGTTCATGGGCTCCATCGGCGCATGGTTCAAGAACGGATAAAAGTAACGGCTGGTGTGGGTGCTGGCCGCTTGGGTTTTGGCGTTGGCGATGTCGCCGGCTTGGTTGCCCACAAACGCCTGTTGGGCTTGCAAGCCCTCGTCCAGCATGGCCATGATCGAAGCGCTTGAGACTTGGGCATTGGGGCCGTAATCCCATTCGATCTTGACTTGATCCATGGCCGACTTGGCCACCCAGAAGGTGTCGGCCACCACGGCCACGGCGTTGTCATCGACCGCCAATACTTTGTACACGCCCTTCATGTTTTGAATGGCCGAGGCATCAAACGACTTGAGCTTGCCACCAAACACCGGACACTGACGGATGTTGGCAATCTTCATTCCTGGCATCTTCAAGTCAATGGCATAGACTTGTTTGCCATTGACCTTGTCACGCGTGTCCAAGCGGCGCACGGGCTTGCCAATCAGCTTCCATTGGCTGGGGGCTTTCAGGGCCACTTTTTCGGGCACCGGCAGCTTGGCGGCCGCCTCGGCCACTTTGCCATAGGTGGTTTTGCGGTTGCTGGCGGCGTGGCTGATCACGCCTTTGTCCACGCTGACTTCGGACACTGGCACATTCCACTGGCTGGCAGCGGCTTGCAGCAACATGGTGCGTGCGGCTGCGCCACCTTGGCGCACGTACTCTTGCGATTCGCGGATGCCGCGGCTGCCACCGGTGGAGTAAGAACCCCACACGCGCTTGCGGCGCAGGTTTTCACCAGGTGTTGGGTATTCGGTGGTGACGTGTTTCCAGTCGCACTCTAATTCTTCGGCCACCAACTGGGCCAAGCCGGTCAGTGTGCCTTGGCCCATTTCAGAGCGGGCGATGCGGATGATCACTTGCTCATTGGGTCGAATCACCACCCAAGCGCCCACTTCGGTGGGGTTGGCGGCTTTGTCCTCGGCCATGGCCAAAGGAATCCCCAATGACAAACCGGCGCCCAGAGCGGCACCCCCTTGAATGAATCGACGACGTTGAATCTCAGGCATGGCGATGTTCATGGTCTTGATCCTTTCAGGCCTTGGCAGCGGCATGCACCGCTTTGCGAACTTCTTGGAAAGTGCCACAGCGGCAAATGTTGCTGATGTTGGCATCGATGTCGGCGTCGGTGGGCTTGGGGATGCGGCGCAACAAGGCCGTGGTGGCCATGATCATGCCCGACTGGCAGTAACCACACTGTGGCACTTCGTGCTCGACCCAGGCGGCCTGCACTTTGGTCAAACGGCCATTCTTCTCCAGGCTCTCGATCGTCTCGACCTTTTGGCGACCCACGGCACTGACTGGGTAACTGCAAGAACGGATGGCTTGGCCATCGATCAACACGGTGCAAGCGCCACACTGGGCCACACCACAACCGAATTTGGTACCGGTCAGTCCCAATTGTTCACGCAGCGCCCACAGCAGCGGGGTATCGGGTGATACATCCACCGTTTGCGATTTGCCATTGACATGGATCGTTTGCATAAAACACCTCTGTAGTGATCAAAGCGCCGATTATGATCAAAACACAGGCGCCCTTGTAGGGTTAAATCC
>CAWUNN010000071.1:0-7836 GCA_963923185.1 uncultured Limnohabitans sp.
GCAGCGACCATGATTGCCAATCAGGTCTATATTGACCATCCTGGCATCGTTCGAATGCCAGCCAGCCAGGTGCGCGATGACAGTGATTTGGGCGACCGGCTGGTGACCCGCCATGTTCCGCCCTTGAACTTGGGGCAAATCATGACGGCTTTACAACGTGGACTTGCGTATGCTCAAGGCTTGCAGCATCGGGGTTTGATTTCTGCTGCCTTGCTGGTATGCCAACAACAATCGGTGGCATGCGGGCAAGAGCTTGGCCTGCAGATGGCTTAACTGGAGTTGATCGGACATGAAAGCTCAAATTCGAAAATTGGTGGTCACCTTGGACGAAACCCATGCCGAAGGAGGCAAACCTGTGGTGCCCGCGACCCGACGGGCGCTGGCCATGGCCGTGATCCGCAATCCTTATGCGGGTGCTTTTCATGAACAACTTGATGAGTTGGTGGCCATTGGCGAAGAGTTGGGTGCCTTGTTGGGCCAGCGTTGCGTACAAGCTTTGGGCATTGCACCTGGCCAAGCCCACAGCTACGGCAAGGCCGCCATCGTGGGCGAAGCCGGCGAACTGGAGCATGCGGCGGCGATCTTGCACCCCAAACTCGGAGCGCCCTTGCGGGTGGCGGTCGAAAAAGGCGCAGCCTTGGTGCCGTCGGCCAAGAAGCGCGGTGGACTGGGCACACCGATCGATGTGCCACTGGGGCACAAAGACGCTGCATTTGTGCGCAGCCATTTTGATGCCATCGAAGCGCGCATCACCGACGCCCCGTTTGCCCATGAAATTTTGGTGGCTGTCGCGGTCACCGACAGCGGTCGACCCCATCCCAGGGTGGGGGGGCTGCAAGTTTCTGAAATCAAAGGCCAAGATGGCCTGCGCTGATCAACCCCCAGCAAGCTCAATATCACCATCACCCAAGGAGACACCATGAGTTCTTTTTTCAAAATCACCTGTGCTGCCGCGGCAATGGCCTGTCTGGTCGGCCTCAGACCCGCTTGGGCGCAAGGCGTGATCAAGATCGGTGAGATCAACAGCTACAAAGCCCAACCCGCATTTTTAGAGCCCTACAAAAAGGGCATGGACCTGGCGGTGGACGAGGTCAACGCTGCGGGCGGGGTGAATGGCAAAAAAATTCAACTCGTCATCCGAGATGACAACGCCAATCCGGGCGACGCGGTGCGTGCCGCCGAAGAGCTGGTCTCGCGCGAGGGGGTCGAGGTGCTCTCGGGTGCGTTCTTGTCCAACATCGGTTTGGCCTTGGTTGATTTTTCAAAGCAAAAGAAATTTTTCTTCTTGGCAGGCGAGCCCCTGACCGACAAAATCGTTTGGCAAAACGGGCACAAGTACACCTTCAGGCTGCGCGCATCCACCTACATGCAAGCGGCGATGTTGGTGCCCGAGGCCGCTAAATTGAAGAAAAAGCGTTGGGCTGTGGTCTATCCCAATTATGAATACGGCCAATCGGCCGTGGCCACCTTCAAGCAACTGCTCAAGGCCGCGCAACCCGATGTCGAGTTCGTGGCCGAACAAGCTCCGGCTTTGGGCAAGGTGGACGCTGGTGCCGTCGCGCAAGCCCTGGCTGATGCCAAACCAGACGCCATTTTCAATGTGTTGTTTGGTGCCGATCTGACCAAATTTGTGCGCGAGGGCAACACCCGTGGCCTGTTCCAAGGGCGCGAGGTGGTCAGTTTGCTCACGGGTGAGCCCGAGTACCTGGACCCGCTCAAAGA
Organism: uncultured Limnohabitans sp.; assembly: GCA_963923185.1. Classification (GTDB taxonomy): domain Bacteria; phylum Pseudomonadota; class Gammaproteobacteria; order Burkholderiales; family Burkholderiaceae_C; genus Limnohabitans. The sequence goes on from CAWUNN010000071.1 coordinate 1,723, forward strand.
CGAGACCCCCAACGGCTGGATCGTGACGGGCTACCCATGGGCCAGCATCAACACGCCCGAGCACAAGGCCTTTTTGGCGGCCTATCAGAAAAAGTTCAATGACTACCCCAGGCTGGGTTCGGTGGTGGGGTACAGCATGATCCACGCCCTGGCCACAGGCATTCGCAAAGCCGGCAGCACCGATGCAGACAAATTGGTCAATGCCTTCACTGGCATGAACATGGAGACCCCCTTTGGCAAAGTGACGTTCAGGCCGCAAGACCACCAATCGACCATGGGTGCTTTTGTGGGACGCATCAAAAACGAAGGAGGCAAGGGCGTCATGGTGGACTATCGCTATGCCGATGGTGCCAGTTTTCAGCCCAGCGATGCCGAAGTGGCCAAGTTGCGAACCGACCACTGAGCGGACTGAGCCAAGATGGATTTTTCCGGCCTGATGGTGCAGGGGCTCAACGGTCTGGCCGGTGCTTCCTCTTTGTTCTTGGTGGCGGCGGGTTTGTCGCTGATCTTTGGCGTCACCCGCATCGTCAACTTTGCCCATGGATCGTTTTTCATGTTGGGCATTTATGTCGCCTATGCCCTGATTGAGCATTGGGGCCGCTCTTGGGGGCTGGCTTGGTCGATTTGGCCTTTGTTGTTGTTGGCGGCCCTGGTGACCGCGGTGTTGGGTGCCTTGGTCGAAATGTGGGTGTTGCGCCGCATTTACCAAGCCCCCGAATTGTTTCAATTGTTGGGTACCTTTGCCTTGGTGCTGATCATCAAAGATGCGACTTTGTGGATCTGGGGCCCAGAAGATTTACTGGGGCCGCGTGTGCCCGGTTTGGCCGGCTCGGTCGACATCTTGGGACGACGCTTTCCAACTTATGACTTGTTTTTGATGCTGGTGGGGCCGGTGGTGTTGGCGCTGTTGTGGGCTTTGCTCACGCGCACCCGCTGGGGCACCTTGATCAGAGCCGCCACCCAAGACCGCGAGATGGTGGGGGCGTTGGGCATTCACCAAAGCTGGTTGTTCACCGGCGTGTTTGCCATGGGCTGTTTCTTGGCAGGATTGGGTGGGGCGTTGCAATTGCCGCGTGAGCCTGCCAATTTGAATTTGGACCTCAGCACCATCGGAGACGCCTTTGTGGTGGTGGTGGTCGGTGGCATGGGCTCGATTCCTGGGGCTTATGTGGCGGCCTTGTTGATCGCCGAGATCAAAGCCTTGTGTGTGGGGATTGGCACCATCGAGTGGATGGGCCATTCGTTTGCATTTTCCAAATTGACCTTGGTGGCCGAATTTTTGGTGATGGCCGTGGTATTGATGGTCAGGCCTTGGGGCCTGTTGGGTCGACCTCAGGCGCCTTCACGTCACGCCGCCACCGCCGAGGCGCCTTTGCAACTGGCCAGCCGAAAACAAGTGGCCATCTGGACCGTGATGGGGGTGTTGTTGTGGGCTTTGCCTCACCTGACAGCTGGCTCGCCTTACACCACGGTGTTGGCCATTGATCTTTTGACGGCCGCTTTGTTTGCGGCCAGCTTGCATTTCATCATGGGACCTGCTGGCATGCATTCTTTTGGTCATGCCGCTTACTTTGGTTTGGGCGCATACATGTCGGCCTTGCTGGTGTTGCGTGCGGGCTTGCCCATGGGCGTGAGCTTGGTGTTGGCCCCGGTGCTGACGGCGTTGGCGGCGGTGCTGATCGGTTGGTTTTGTGTGCGCCTGTCGGGTGTTTACTTGGCCATGCTGACCTTGGCCTTTGGTCAAATTTTGTGGTCAATCTGTTTCCAGTGGGACGACTTGACGGGTGGATCCAACGGTCTGTCCGGTGTTTGGCCCAGCCCAGCCTTTGCCGACAAGGCCAGTTACTTTCATTTGACTTTGGCCTCGGTCGCGGTTGGCGTTTATGCACTGCGTCGCGTTTTGTTTGCCCCTTTGGGGTATGCGTTGCGCGCCACCCGAGACTCGGTGTTGCGCGCCGATGCGATTGGCATCGATGTCAAACGCGTGCAATGGGCGGGCTTTGTGTTGGCGGCCATGTGGGCTGGGGTCGCGGGCGCTTTGTTTGCATTCTCCAAGGGCAGCATATCGCCCGATGTCATGGGCATCGCCAAATCGGTCGATGGCTTGGTGATGGTGTTGTTGGGGGGCGTGCAAACCGTGGTGGGGCCTTTGGTGGGTGCGATCAGCTTCACTTGGTTGTCAGACACGGTGGCCCGCAGCACCGACTATTGGCGGGCCATGCTGGGGGCCATCATCTTGCTGCTGGTGTTGGCATTTCCGCAGGGCATCGCGGGTTTCTTTCAGACCTTTTGGCTGCGTGGGTCGACGCGCAAGGAGGCCCCATGAGCTTGTTGAAAGTTGACCAATTGGGCAAGTCGTTTGGTGGCAATCGGGCGGTGGACGGCATTGATTTTGAAGTGGCCAGCGGCGAACTGTTGGCCATGATTGGTCCCAATGGGGCGGGTAAATCGACCACCTTCAACATGGTCAACGGCCAACTCAGGCCAGACAGTGGTCGGGTTCAGCTGGCAGGGGTGGATTTGGTCGGTTTGAAGCCGCGCCAGATCTGGCAAATGGGCGTCAGTCGAACCTTTCAGATAGCCGAGACCTTTGCCTCTTTGACGGTGGCTGAAAACGTTCAGATGGCATTGCTGTCGGCCGATGGTCAGGTGTTCAACTTGTGGCGCAGAGCCAGTGCCCATAGGCGCAGCGATGCGCTGGAATTATTGGCTCAAGTCGGCTTGGTGCAACAGGCTGATCGGCCATGCAGCCAATTGGCTTATGGCGATGTCAAACGGCTTGAGTTGGCCATTGCCTTGGCCAATGAACCCCGGTTGTTGTTGATGGATGAGCCCACCGCTGGCATGGCTCCTGCCGAGCGCAATCAGTTGATGGCTCTCACGCGCGAGTTGGTGCAAAGACGGGGGCTGGCGGTGCTATTCACCGAACACAGCATGGATGTGGTGTTTGGTCATGCCGATCGGATCATTGTGCTGGCACGCGGTCGCTTGATTGCACAAGGCACTGCACAAGAGATTCGCAACCACCCTAAAGTCCAAGAGGTGTATTTCGGTACGGGCAAAACCTTTGAGGTGCATGCATGAGCACCGAGCGTTTGCTGCAAACCCAAGGACTCAGCGCTTGGTATGGCGCGGCTCGCATCTTGTTTGACTTGGACCTCGAGGTCAACCGGGGTGAAGTGGTGGCCCTGATGGGGCGCAATGGGGCGGGCAAATCCACCACACTGAAGGCCATCATGGGCATGTTGCCCAGGCGCAGTGGCCAGATCGAATTTTTGGGTCGACGCATCTCCGATGCGCCAGCGCACCAAGTGGCCCGCATGGGCTTGGGTTATGTGCCTGAGGACCGACGCATCTTCACCGACTTGAGCGTGCTGGAAAACCTCAGTGTGGGGCGCCAAGGCCCGCGTCAATTCCCGGACGGCACGGCCGCGCCCTATTGGACGCATGAGAAATTGTTCAAGCTGTTCCCCAATCTGGGGGACATGCAGCAGCGAGCTGGGGGTCGCATGAGCGGGGGCGAGCAACAAATGTTGACGGTCGCACGCACCCTGATGGGCAACCCGCTGTTGGTCTTGCTGGATGAACCCTCTGAAGGGGTGGCGCCGGTGATCGTCGAGCAGATGGCCGAGATGATTGTGGCCCTCAAACGCGAAGGCGTCAGCATTTTGTTGTCCGAGCAAAACCTGCATTTCGCGCATTGGGTCAGTGATCGGGCTTATGTGCTGGAGAAAGGGCAAATCAGACACCAAGCCAGCATGAAAGAGCTGGTGGCCGATCCAGACATCCAGCGCCAATACTTGAGCGTTTGAAAGAAGACAGCATTGAAGCCGACCTTGCGCACTCAAGACCTGCAATGTCGCATCAATGGCGAGCCCAGGCGGTTTGTTTTGACTTCGGCTGCCAAACTGTTGGATGTGTTGCGCAACGATGCCGGACTCAACGGTCCTCGCTTGGGGTGTGGCCTGGGCCAATGCGGGGCGTGCACGGTATGGGTCGATGGCCAAGCGGCGCGCTCTTGTTGCATCCCTGCCCTTGAGATGCAAGGGCGCGACATCACCACGCTAGAAGGGTTGGCCCATGCAGGCATGCAGCCCGTGGTGCAGGCCTTTGTCGATGCCCAAGCGGCGCAATGCGGCTATTGCTTGAACGGCATGGTCATGATGGTGGCGCGATTGCTGCGCGACCAACCCGATGCAGACGACCAGGCCTTGTTGCGTGAACTGTCTGGCAACCTGTGCCGCTGTGGGGCACATGTTGAGATTTTGCAGGCCGCTCGCTTGGCGGCACAACGGTGTCGAGACCGCGCATGAGCCTGGCCCGCTTGCACACCACCCGCGCTGCGATTTGGGCGTCCACCGATGCTTTGTGCGTGTGGCGACATCCGTTGCCCCAACCCGAGGCCATCAAGGGACAGCCCACGTTTGTGGCCAGCGACCCCACCGAGGGACCCGAGCCCTTGGTGGTGGTTTGGCGCGACGGCAGCGTCACCGCTTTGTGCGGTCATGTCGATTTGGGCACGGGTTTGCGAACCGCTTTGACCCAAATCGTTGCCGAAGAACTCGATGTCGCCATGTCGGCGGTGCACCTGATCATGGGCAGCACCCAGGCCGCGCCCAATCAAGGGGCGACCATTGCCAGCGCCTCGATCCAAATCCATGCAGAACCCTTGCGCCGGGCCGCCGCCCAAGCGCGCCAGCATTTGGTCCAGCACATGGCCCAAGTTTGGGGCATTCAGGCAGCCCACATCCAGTGCCAAGAGGGTGTGTTGCAAGCGAGCGGCCATTCGATGGCCTTGGGGCAAGCCGTGCCCGCTGGCGGGGTGCGGCTTGAGCTGAATTTGCAAACCTGGGTCAAACCGGCCCATTTGTATCGCCTGGTCGGGCAAAGCGTGCCCCGGGTGGACATTCCCGCCAAAGCCAGTGGCGAGCCGGCCTTTGTGCACGACATGCGCTGGCCTGGCGTCTGGCACGGCCGTGTCATTCGACCACCCTATGCCGGAGCCGATCATGGCGACTTCATTGGACACACCCTCAACGAGGTCGATCGCCACAGCCTGGCCCACATCCCGGGCGTGCGAGCACTGGTGGTCCAAGGTGATTTTGTCGGGGTGGTGGCCGAGCGCGAAGAGCATGCCGAGCAAGCCATGCGCGACTTGCGTGTCAGCTGGAAGTCGTGGCCCCGCATGCCCGATGTCAACGACACCGAGCAGGCCTTGCGAGCCAATCCAGCGACGCCGCGCGAGCTGATCTCTGAAGGCCGCATCGATGATGCCTTGCACAATGCCAGCCCTGCCATCGAGCGCACCTATTTGTGGCCTTATCAAATGCACGCCAGCTTGGGGCCTTCGTGCGCCTTGGCCCATTGGATCGATGGCGCCGATGCCGAGCAACCGCAGATTCGCCTGCGGGTTTGGGCCGCCACCCAAAACCCACATGTGCTGCGGCGTGATTTGGCCACCTTGCTCGACTTGCGCGACACCGAAGTTGACGTGGTGCGCATGGAGGGCGCGGGCTGTTATGGCCGCAATGGCGCCGACGACGTGGCTGCTGATGCGGCCCTGATGTCGCGCGCTGTCGGGGCACCAGTGCGGGTCCAATTGACCCGTGAACAAGAGCACGCCTGGGAGCCCAAGGGCGCGGCCCAGTGGATGCATGTGCGCGGTGGCTTGGGTGAGCAAGGCCAACCTCTGGCCTATGATTTTCAGACCGCGTACCCATCCAACGGGGCCCCGACTTTGGCGTTGTTGCTGACCGGACGCGTGCCGGCCCAAGCCATGGCCTACGAAATGGGCGACCGCACGGCGCGCCCGCCCTATGGTTATGCCAATCTTCGCGTCACGGTGCATGACATGCCCCCCATTTTGCGGGCCAGTTGGTTGCGTGGTGTCTCGGCCATGCCCAACTCGTTTGCCCACGAGAGCTACATCGATGAGTTGGCCCATCTGGCTGGCGTGGACCCGGTGCAATACCGCTTGCAATGGTTGACCGATCCTCGTGCCCGCGAACTGGTGCAGTCCACGGCCCAGCAAGCGGGCTGGAAGCCCCATACACAAGCCCAGCAACAACCCAGCCATGGCGAATGGCTGCAAGGCCAGGGCTTTGCCTATGCCCG
>CAWUNN010000072.1:0-7769 GCA_963923185.1 uncultured Limnohabitans sp.
GGCTTGACTCATCAAGCCTTGTCCTTGGGGGCCTCTGAAGCCCACCTGAATATGCCGACCCAAGATGGGACAATGCCGCCATGAGTCCCGAACAATATGTCCAGCAAAAGGCAGCCGCCTCGGGCAGCAGTTTTTACTATGCCTTTTTGTTTTTGCCACCCGCCAGGCGGCTGGCCATCACGGCGTTTTATGCCTTTTGCCGCGAAGTGGACGATGTGGTCGATGAGGTGCACGAATTGGATGTGGCGCACGCCAAGCTCAATTGGTGGCGCCAAGAGGTCCAGTCAGCCTGCGCAGGGCAAGCCCAACACCCCGTGATGCAAGCCCTGAAACCAGGTCTTTTGGCATATGGCATCTCAGCCGATCGGCTGCTGGCGGTGATCGACGGCTGCGAGATGGATTTGACCCAAAACCGCTACCTCGATCGGCTGGGACTTGAACGCTATGCGCATTTGGTGGCCGGCGTGGTGGGCGAGGTCTCGGCCAAAATTTTTGGTCAAAGCGAACAGGCCACCACCACCTATGCCCACAAGTTGGGCTTGGCCTTTCAGTGGACCAACATCTTGCGCGATGTGGGCGAAGACGCCTTGCGCGGGCGCATCTACCTGCCCATTGACGATTTGCAAAAACACGACGTCAAAGCCCATGAGGTGCTCAACCGCATCGACTCAGAGCGCTTTCAATCGCTGATGAAAGAATTGTGCGCATACAACCACCAACTCTATGACGAGGCATTGGCGGTGCTGCCAGAAGCGGACAAGCGGCATCAAAAGCCTGGCTTGATGATGTGCAGCATTTACCGAACCCTGTTGCGCGAAATACAAGCCAGTGGCTTTCCAGTGTTGCGCCAACGGGTGGCGCTGACGCCGTTGCGCAAACTTTGGCTGGCCTGGAAGATGCAAGCCTTGGGGCGCTTTTAAGCCGACTTGGCGTGCTCGATCCAATCGGTCAACGACTGCAGATCGCGAACCTCGGGGGGTGGTTCGCCCTCGTGCGGCCAAGCCTTGCCATGGCGATTGATCCAAATGCAAGCCATGCCCGCGTTGCGTGCGCCCCAAGCATCAAGGTGCGCGTCGTCTCCGATGTGCAGCACCTGCTCAGGGGCCAAGCCCAACAAATGGGCCGCATGGTGAAAGATCTCAGGGGCAGGTTTGGCCATGCCCAAGCTGGGCGCATTGACCCCATGAGCAAAGAACGCACTCAAACCGACCCGCTGCACATCGGCGGTGCCGTTGCTGATCGCCACCAGCGGGTAATGGCGCCTGATGCACTGTAAAAAAGGCATGGCATCGTCGAACAACACGATTTTTTGACGGTGCTCATGAAACACCTCGTAAGCGGGCGCCGCCAGCTCGGGGTCGGCGCCGGCTTGAATCAGCAAACGCCGAATCGATTCTTGACGCATGGCGCCCAAATCATGTGCGCGGTCGCTGAAGTCTTTTTGCACCGCTGCTCGGATGGACTGACGCAACTGAGGGTCTTGGCCCAGGCTGGCAGCGCCAGGCGCATGCTCTCGCAACCAGTCTTGCAAAGCCAGTTCGGCCCGCTCGATGGTGGGCCAGACCGGCCACAAGGTGTCATCTAAATCGAGGGATATTGCGCGAATCGGTGTCAAATCAAGCATAGGTGGGCGAGAATAGCACCATGTTCAAGCCCCGTTTTTCGACCGAGCCTGCCTACCGCCACGGGTCTGCCCCCAAGGTGGGTGTGTTGTTGTGCAACCTGGGCACGCCCGATGCACCCACGGCCGAGGCCTTGCGCAGTTACTTGGCGCAGTTTTTAGGCGACCCGCGGGTGGTTGAGATTCCACGCCTGCTGTGGATGGTCATCTTGCACGGCATCATCTTGCGCGTGCGACCGGCCAAATCGGCCCACAAATACGCCAGCATTTGGACCCCCGAGGGCTCGCCCCTGAAGACCTGGACCGAAAAGCAAACACTGGCCTTGCAACAACGCTTTGATCGCATGGGGGCCAGCGTGCAAGTGCGTTGTGCCATGACTTATGGTCAGCCCGCCATCGCTGGGGTGCTGGATGAACTCAAAGCACAAGGCGTCACCCGGGTGCTGGTGTTGCCGGCCTATCCCCAGTACTCGGGCACCACCACAGCGGCCGTGTTTGATGCCATCTACCGTTGGTCAATGCGCACCCGACTGATTCCCGAATGGCGTTTCGTCAACCGTTACCACGATGATGCCGGCTACATTGGCGCACTGGCCGACACCGTCCAAGCCCATTGGCAGCAACATGGGCGCGGTGACCAATTGGTCATGAGTTTTCATGGGGTGCCTGAGAACACCCTGATGCAAGGCGACCCCTACCACTGCGAGTGTCACAAAACCGCCCGCTTACTGGCCGAGCGCTTGGGATTGCAGCGCGATCAATACAAAGTCACCTTCCAGTCGCGTTTTGGCAAAGCCAAATGGCTAGAGCCCTACACCGAACCCACCGTGCGCGAACTGGCCCGCCATGGCACCCGACGAATCGATGTGGTCTGCCCAGGATTCACCAGCGACTGTCTTGAGACACTGGAAGAAATCGCCATGGAGGTGAGATCTGCCTTCATCGAAGAAGGTGGGCGCGAGTTTCACTACATCCCTTGCCTGAACGACTCGCAAGCTTGGGCCGATGCGCTGCATGCCATTTGCATGCAGCACATGCAACATTGGCCCCTGCAAATCCCACCAGAGTCAGACCTGAAAAAAAGCCGAGTGGCCGCGTTAGAGATGGGAGCCGCCGACTGATCAGGCCTTACCCGCTTGGAAGCGATTCAGACCCAGTTCAAGCGGCCTGAGGCCCATTTCAATAAGCCACCACCGCGCCATCGCTGCGCGGGTCAAATCCGCCTTTGAGCATGCCGTTGGGTTCGCGCACGATGCAGCCTGCATGCCCCACTGTCTCGTCCAAGTCACCGATGATTTCGACATCATGGCCACGACGGCGCAACTCATCGGTCACCGCCGACGGAAACCGCCCCTCCAATTTGAGCGTGTCGCTGGTCTGTCCCCACGTTCTACCCAGCAACCAACGGGGTCGGCTGATCGCCTCTTGGGGATCCAGTCCATAGTGAGCCACGCGACTGAACACCGCCGCTTGGGTCTGCGGTTGGCCATCGCCACCCATGGTGCCGTAGACCATGGTGCGTCCCGAATCGAACACGGCCAAGGCCGGGTTCAGGGTGTGGAACGGTTTGCGCAAGGGCTCCAGCGTATTCAGAGCATCGGGTGACAATGAAAAACTGCAGCCCCGATTTTGCCAATTGACGCCCGAGGTGGGCAGCACCACGCCCGATCCAAACTCGTGGTAGATGCTTTGAATGAACGACACGCACAAACCGCTGGCATCGACCACCCCCATCCAGATGGTGTCGGCCGGTGGGCGTCCAGCGCCCCAAGGCAAGGCCCGCTCTAAATCAATGTTTTGGGCCATTTGATCCAGGGCTTGGGCTGTCAAGAATTCGGCCGGGTCGCGTTTCATGTAGGCCGGATCGGTCAGGTGTCGATCGCGCACCTGAAAGGCCTGTTTGGTGGCTTCGACGCACAGGTGCACGTGGTCGGCACTGTCGACTTGGTATCGGTTCAAGCCCAAACGGTCGAGCAAGCCCAAGATGATCAATGACATCAAACCCTGGGTTGGCGGGGTCATGTTGTGCACTCGCCCAAGGCTGTGCTGAAGCGTCAACGGGTTGACCAACTGGGCCTGATGGCGTTGCAAATCATACAGTCGCAAGGGGCTGCCCAGTTGCTCCAACTCTCGCGCCATGCCGCGCGCCAAATCACCACGGTAAAAGTCATCGGTGCCCACTCGGGCAATGTGCTCCAAGGTGGCCGCCAATTTGGGCTGTACAAACACACTGCCAGTGGCGGGTGATTGACCTTGACTCAAAAAGGTGGACGCAAACCCAGGTTGCTGCACCAACTCGGGCAGCTTGGCAGCGGTCAGTTGGTGTTGGCTGTGGGTGACCGGCACCCCTTGGCGAGCATAGGTGATGGCGTCGTCTAACAAACGTTTCAGGGGCATGCGCCCACCCAAAGACCGGTGAGAGAGCTGGTGGGCAGCACCCCATCCCGACAAGGTCCCCGCCACGGTGTTGGCCGCCACTGGCCCCCGAAAGGGAATGGATTGGGTGAGGCCTTGTTGGGCATACCAAGACCGACTGGCCAATCCGGCCGCAGCCCCACAGGCATCGATGCCCCCCATGGCCTGTCCGGGCTGGTGGATGACCCAGAATGAATCACCGCCAATCGAGTTCATGTGCGGATAAACCACCGCGATGGTGGCGGCTGCGGCAATCATGGCCTCTAGGGCATTGCCTCCCTCTCGCAGCACCGCCACGGCCGACTCGGCCGCGAGTGAATGTGGGGCCACCGCCATGCCACGGCGTCCCCATTTGGGTTGTAACTTCATAGATCCCTCCGGATGCAAGGGCCCAAAACGCCTCAAGCTCAGCTTGCAGTCTGCATTATCTGCTGAGCCGCCTGCACCACGTCTTCAACCTGAATGCGAGCCAGGTTTTCTAGGCAAGCCGCATAGCCCACGGGGATGCGCGGTGCACCCACGCGAGCCACCCGACACCCCGTGGCTTGAGCGGCCGTGGCGGCGATTTCACCCCCAAACCCACCGGCTTGCACGGCGTCGTGCACCACCAACAAGCGGCCAGTGCGGGCACAGTCTTGCAACACCGTCTCGCGATCCCAGGGCCACAGGCTGCGCAAATCGATCACGCTGGCCGAGATGCCCTGCTCTTGCAGCCGTTGCGCTGCACGCTCGGTGGTGTGAACCGCCGCCGACCAAGAGACCATGGTCAGGTGCTCGCCTTGTCGCCCCACACGGGCTTTGCCTGGGGGCAGGTACTGCTCGGTGTCCAGTTCACCCGACAAGGTCCACAGCTCTTTGTTCTCAAGATAGGCCACCGGGTCTTCGGACTGCAAAGCCCATGACAGCATGTCATGGTTGTCTTGCACCGTGGCCGGGCACAACACCACCAGACCGGGCATGTGGGCAAACCAAGCCTCTAGGCTTTGTGAGTGCTGAGCCGCCGAATTGACCCACATGCCAATGGGCATGCGCATCACCAAAGGCACCCGCCCCTGGCCACCGAACATGTAGCGATTTTTGGCGGCCTGATTGACGATTTCATCGATGGCACACAGGGCAAAATCCACCACCCTGAGCTCGAGCACGGGCCGCATGCCCACCAACGCCATGCCCACCCCAGCCCCCACAATGGCCGCCTCAGAGATGGGGGTGTCAATGATGCGCTGTGGGCCCCATTGGGCCAACAAGCCGTTGTATTGGCCAAAGATGCCGCCGCGCCCAATGTCTTCGCCCAAGGCCACCACACGCTCATCGCGCTGCATGGCTTCAGACAAGGCCAGGGCTGCCGCTTGGGCATAGGTCATGACTTTCACCGCCATGTGCCAGCCCCCAAGGTTTGAACATCGCTGTAAGCCGCCTGGGCCTGGGGCCAAGGTGAAGCATGGGCAAATTTCACGGCCTCATCGGCCTCGGCCTGGGCACTGACCCACACCGCATCCAAGTCGGCCACCGCCACCCCTGCAGCCAGAGCCTGAGCGCGCGCCACAGTCAAAGGGTCGGCATCGAGTGCGCCTTGCAAATCCGCCGGATCTCGGTAACCTTGGACATCGACCGATACATGGCCCCGCACGCGCCAAGTTTTGGCATGCAAAAACCTTGGGGCACCCGCGCGCACTTGTGTGATCAACGTGTGCGTGGCTTTGAAGACGGCGGCTACATCGTTGCCATCGACCTCCAGGCCCGGCACCCCAAGGGCTTGAGCACGGGCCAAGGCCCCAGGCCCAGCGGTCATTGTGCGAGTCGGTGTCGTGGCCGAGTAACGGTTGTCTTCACACACGAACAACACTGGCAAGTCGTAGACGGCGGCCCAATTCAGGGCCTCTAAGAACGGACCCCGGTTGGTGGCGCCATCACCAAAGAAGCAAGCCACCACCTGAGGTTTGCCTTGCAGCTTCAAGGCATGGGCTGCCCCACAAGCGATGGGCAAGCCATCGGCGACCACGCCATTGGCGCCCAACATGCCGACCGAGAAATCAGCGATGTGCATCGATCCGCCCTTGCCGCCATTGAAGCCATCGGAGCGGCCAAACAACTCGGCCATCATGCGCCGCATGTCGGCCCCTTTGGCCAAGGTGTGACCATGCCCCCGATGGGTGCTGGTCAATAAATCGGCGGGTTGCAGGTGCGCACAAACACCTGCTGCCACGGCCTCTTGACCAATGGACAAATGCAAGGGGCCGCGCACTTTGGCGCTGTCATTCAACTGGGCGCCCAAGACCTGCACACCGCCTTGGCTGGCCACCTCGGCGGCCAGCTCAAAGCAGCGAATGCGGGCCATGGTGGCATACAGATCCAGCCAATTCATGAGCACTGCATCAACCCAGTTTGCCGGTGTATTTCTCCATCACCGCCCAAGCCTCATCGCCAAATTTGGCTTGCCACTCTTTGTAAAAGCCCGAGGTGCGCAGTTTCTCTCTGAAGCCCTCGGTGCGAGGCGTGTTGAAGACCATGCCTTGGCCCTCGAGGTCCTTGCGCAATTGCAGGTTTTGAGCAGCCAGGTCGGCCCGCTCGGCCACGGCTGCGGCATTGATGTGCTTGGATGCAATTTGCTGCACGTCTTGTGGCAAGCGCTCCCAGGCCCGCTTGTTCATCAGGGTCCAAAAGCCGTCCCACATGTGGTTGGTGACCGAACAGTATTTTTGCACTTCAAACATTTTGAAGTTCGAGATCACCACCAGTGGGTTCTCTTGGCCATCGACCACCTTGGTTTGCAGCGCGGTGTAGACCTCAGAGACGTTGATCGAGGTGGGAGACGATTCCAAGGCCTTGAACAACGACGTCCACATGGGGGAGACGGGCACCCGAATTTTGAAGCCCTTGAGGTCTTCGGCGTTGTTGATGGGCTTGGTCGAGGTGGTGATTTGCCTGAACCCGTTATCCCAAATTTTTTCCATGGTCAGGATGTTGGACTTGGCGATTTGGGCGCGAATGTAGGCACCGACGTCGCCATCCATGGCCTTCCACACGGTGTCGTAGTTGGGGAAGGCAAAACCCAAACCATTGAGTGCCGCGGGGGTGACCAAGGTCGACAAAATCAAACCCGAGAGGTTGAACATCTCCACCCCGCCCGAGCGCAACTGGCTCAGGGTGTCGGTGTCCGATCCCAATTGATTGCTGGGGAAGATCTGCACATCCAAGCGGCCATTGGTCTCTTTCAAGATGGCATCCGAGGCCTCTTTCAGCCGCAGGTTCATGGGGTGCTGTGGGGGCAAATTGTTGGCGTATTTGAATGTGAATTGGGCCTTTTGGGCATGGGCCAAACGCAGGCCTGAAGTCAGGCTGGCGGCGCCAGCAGCCAATACCAAGTGGCGGCGATGGATGGTCATGTCAGTCTCCTTGTGGTGGTTCAAAACTCAGTGTGCGCCTGGGGTCACTTGACCCACATGGCTGATTTCGGGGTGGTTGCGGCGCAACGTGGGCAAGCCCACCCCCGCCGCATCAAAGCCCCCATCGACCGCCAGAAATTGGCCGTTGATGAAGCTGGCCTGCGAGCTGCACAAAAAACCCACGGTCTGAGCCATCTCTTGTGGCGTGCCATAGCGGCCCTGGGGAATGGTGTCGATGTAGTCTGATCGAATCGCCACACTGTGCACCAGCTTGGCCATTTCGGTCTCGACCGGTCCGGGGCACACGGTGTTGACCCGCACGCCATAGTTGCCCAACTCGGCCGCAT
>CAWUNN010000073.1:0-7739 GCA_963923185.1 uncultured Limnohabitans sp.
AGAGACAGCTTGGCATGTTCGGCCTTGATGCTGGCGATTCGAGCCGAGTCCAGGCGACTCATTTGACCCGCACCGACGCCCAAGGTCATGCCGTTGCCACAAAAGACAATCGCATTGCTTTTGACGAACTGGGCCACTTGCCAGGCAAACATCAAGTCATTGAGTTGCTGGGGTGTGGGTTGGACTTGGGTCACCACCTTGAGGTCTGATTTTTGCAACACATGGTGATCAGCCGTTTGGATCAACAGGCCAGAGCCCACGCGTTTGAAGTCTTGCAAGTTGCGGCTGCTGGCGATATCGGCGGGTAACTCGATTTGCAACACCCGCACGTTGACCTTAGCGCGAAGCACATTCAAGGCCTCATCGGTGTAAGCCGGTGCAATCAAGACTTCGACAAACTGTTTGCTCACGGCCTCAGCGTCAGCTTGGTCAAGCGGTCGGTTGAACGCGATGATGCCACCAAATGCACTGGTCGGGTCGGTCTGAAAGGCCTTCTGATAAGCCTGCAAGGCCGTTTCGGCCACCGCCACCCCACAAGGGTTGGCATGTTTGACAATCACACAAGCGGGAGCATCGAAACTTTTCACACACTCCCAGGCCGCATCGGCGTCGGCGATGTTGTTGTAAGACAGTTCTTTGCCTTGCAGTTGCTGGGCGGTCACCAAAGAGCCCGGCAAAGGATGGGCATCCGCATAAAAGGCAGCGGTTTGGTGCGGGTTTTCGCCGTATCGCAAATCTTGTAGTTTGACCCAATTGAAATTGGCTTGAGAAGCGAACTCGACACGCTGCGGCACCCCGGTGGCCTTGGCCGCATCAAAGGCCACGCTGCTGAGGTAATTGCTGATGGCCGCATCGTATTGGCTGATGCGATTGAAGGCAGCCACCGACAAAGCAAAGCGAGTGGCGTCGCTCACCTGGCCGTGGGCTTTGATCTCGCTGACCACCAGGGCATATTGACTGGCATCGGTCAAGACAGCGACATCTTTCCAATTTTTAGCGGCGCTTCGCACCATGGCTGGCCCACCAATGTCGATGTTTTCGATGGCGTCTTCCAATGTGCAGCCAGCCCGGGCCACGGTGGCTTCAAACGGATAAAGGTTGACCACCAACAGATCGATGGTCTCGATGCCGTGCTGGTGCAATGCGGCCATGTGCTCGGGCACATCGCGACGAGCCAGCAAGCCGCCATGTATTTTGGGATGCAAGGTTTTGACTCGACCATCCAACATTTCTGGAAAATCGGTCACTTGGGCCACTTCGGTGACGGGCAGTCCAGATTCAGCGATCAGTTTGGCTGTCCCACCGGTGGAGATCAAGCCAACGCCCAAATCATGCAGTTGGCGGGCCAACTCGACAATGCCGGTTTTGTCAGAGACGGAAATCAGTGCTTTCATGGACGGATCAATTTGTGTTCAATTAATTTTTTGCGCAACGTGTTGCGATTCAAACCCAACCATTCGGCAGCACGCGACTGGTTGCCATCGGCTTGCCGCATGACGATGTCCAGCAAAGGCTTTTCAAAAGTGCCCAGCATCAGGTCGTACAGGTTGTCAGGCTCAACACCTTTGAGGTCTTTGAAATAGGCATCCAGACTGTTTCGGACTGCTTCTTCGATTTGTTTTTTGCTCATGTGATCCATTCATGTGGTGATCATGGCTTGGGCAGTTTGCCCCTGCAGGTCAGGAACCCGATCACCCATTGTCTCCATCTCATTCAAATATTCTTGTAAAGCCTGTATTTGCAGTTGGGTATCTTCGATGGCGTTGATTCGCTCTTTGAAGGCCTCGGCTTGAGGCCAACCACGCACATACCAAGCCAAATGTTTGCGGGCGCTGCGCACACCGGTGTACTCGCCATACAGACTGTGGTGTTCAATCAAATGGTCCAATAGCAAGCGCCTGACCTCGGCCAACAGAGGCGGCGCCAAGCATTGGCCTGTTTGTAAAAAATGTTGGATTTCTCGAAATATCCATGGCCGGCCTTGGGCGGCACGTCCTATCATCAAGGCATCAGCCCCGGTGCGGGATAGCACATCGCGGGCTTTTTGCGGGCTGTCAATGTCGCCATTGGCCACCACCGGCACATCCACCCTGGATTTGATGTGGGCGATGGTGTCGTATTCGGCCAAGCCTTTGTAGCCCTGATCACGGGTTCGCCCATGGATGGTCAGCATTTGCACGCCCGCGTCTTGTGCTGCCAAGGCCAATTGGGGAGCATTGCGCTGACTCTCACACCAACCGGTGCGCATTTTCAAGGTGACAGGCACACCGTGCGGTTGGCAAGCGGCCACCACCGCTTGGATGATGGACACGGCCAAGGCTTCATCTTGCATCAAGGCCGAACCTGCCCACTTGTTGCATACCTTTTTGGCCGGACAGCCCATGTTGATGTCGATGATCTGAGCACCGCGATCGATGTTGTAGCGCGCGGCATCGGCCATCTCTTGCGCATCGGTGCCCGCGATTTGCACTGCGATCGGCCCCGATTCACCCTGATGATCGGCGCGGCGAGAGGTTTTGAGGCTGTCCCAAAGCTCGCGCTTGGAAGTCACCATCTCGCTGACGGCATACCCAGCCCCCAGCGCCTTGCACAGTTTGCGAAACGGACGATCGGTCACCCCCGCCATGGGCGCGACCATCAGGCCGTTGGGCAATTCATAGGGACCGATGCGCATGGATGCAATCCAGGGGGAAACAGAAAAACTGGGCTGGCCATTCTACTGCCTTTTTTTTAAGCAGCCTGATGAATTTTCTGACCCCATGCCTGCCCCAAGGCTGCAAAGCTACACTTGCATGCATGCCCGAATGGATGATGCAAATTTTGCAATGGCTGGCCTTGCCAGAGTTTGGCCTGAGCACCGTTTTTGTGGTGTCCTTGATATCGGCTACTTTGCTGCCGTTGGGGTCAGAACCGGCCGTGTTTGGTCTGGTCAAGCTCAACCCCAGCTTGTTTTGGCCCGCCATTGTGGTGGCCACGATCGGCAACACATTGGGTGGCATGATCAGTTGGTGGATGGGATGGGGCGCCCACAGGGTGGTTGAGCGCGTCCGGGGCAAGCAGTCCGATCCACACCATGCCAGGGCTTTGATTTGGTTGCAAAAGCTCGGGCCACGTGCCTGCTTGCTGAGTTGGCTGCCTGGCATCGGTGACCCTTTGTGTGCAGTGGCCGGTTACTTGCGTTTGGCCCCGCTGCCTTGCATGTTTTACATGGCCGTGGGCAAAGCCTTGCGCTATTGGATCATGACGTCGATGTTGCTTTGGGCCTTTTGAACCCACAAGCTTCAGTCGACTTTGGCCCCAGAGGCTGAAATCAACTTGGCCCACATCGGGGCGTCGCGCAGGTTGGCCGCCTTGAAATCGGCCACCGACGGATTGGGAGCCGGATCCATGCCTTGGGTGGCCAATTTGGCCGCCATGTCAGGTCGTCTGAGTGCGCGCACGGCCGCGTCAAACACTTTTTGCACTTCTGAGGGTGACCAACCCGCCGGGGCATACAGGCCAAAAGTGAAGCTGATGTCGTAGTCGTTCAAGCCGGCCTCTTTCATGCCAGGAACGCCAGGGATGGCCGCCGATTTGTCGGCGGTGGTGATGGCCAAAGCACGAATGCGACCCGAGCGCACCTGGGGCAACACCACGGGAGAAGTGCCATAAATCACCTGAGTGTCGCCAGCGATGATGGACTGCACGGCGGGGGCTCCGCCCTTGAAAGGCACATGAACGATGTCCACATCGGCGACGCTGTTGAACAAAATGCCACTGAGGTGTGGTGCAGATCCATTGCCGCTGGATGCAAAGTTGAGTTTGCCTGGATTCTTCTTCGCGTAGGCGATCAACTCGGTGATCGAATGAATGGGCAATTGATTGTTGACGGCAATCACCATGGGACCATTGGCCAATCGGGTGATGGGGATCAAGTCTTTTTCAATGTCGTAGTTCAGCTTTTTGTACAGCGCTTTATTGATGTAGGGGTTGCCCGCCACCAACAAGGTGGCCGCGTCGGTGGACTTGACCACCATTTCAGTGGCCAAATTGCCCGCCGCACCAGGCCGATTGTCGATGATGGCCGTCACCCCTAGCTCGGCAGCGATGGCCTCGCCCACGGTGCGGGTGACAAAGTCACCCGAGCCACCCGGCGGATAGCCCACCACAAATCGCAAGGTTTTACTGCCTTGTGCCAAAGCACTGGTCATGCCCAAGATCAACACGATCCACGAGACCCACCGCCACCACAAGTGCCACATGCCCTGACCCCGAGAGTCCATCAACGTCAGTCGATTCAGTCAGTCGAATCAACGACCTTTGAAGTCAGGCGTGCGTTTTTCGCCAAAGGCTTTGCGGCCTTCCTTGTAGTCTTCGCTGTTGAAGCAAGCCTGCACCATTTGACTGACCAAGGCCAGATCGCGATCGGCGGGGTCTTTGCGCAATTCCAGCAAAGCACGTTTGGCGGCAGCCAGGGTCAAGGGCGCGTTTTCACAGACTTGTTGGACATAAGCCTGTACACCTGCCTCGAATTGGTCGACTTCAAATACCTGTTTGACCAGCCCGATGTGATGGGCATCGGAGGGTCCAAAGATGCGGGCGCTGAAAAACAAATCAGGCGTGTGCGCAAAACCCACCACTTCGGTGAAGCGCTTGATGCCAGGGTAGGCATAGCCCAGTCCCAAACGACCCGCCGGCATGCGAAATTTGGAGTCGCTGGAGCAAATCCGAACATCACAGTTCAATGCCAAACCCAGACCGCCACCCATGCAAATGCCACGGATTTTGGCCAATGTGGGTTTGGGGCAATCGAGCACACTGGCGTAAGCGGCCTCGGTGGCACGGTTGTACTCTTCTGCGGCATCGCCACCACTGCGGCGCTCACCAAATTGGGAAATGTCTGCACCCGAGACAAAGGCTTTTTCACCCGCACCGGTCAACACGATCAAGCGGATGTTGCTGTCATCGACACATTCTTTGATGAACTTGGGCAAACCCACCCACATGTCGTAATTCATGGCATTGAATTTGGCTTGATTGTCAAAAACAATGGTTCCCACATGACCTTGTTTGTTCAAGTGGATGGTGCCAACGGCAGGGGTGGTGGTATCGCTCATGTTCAAATGACTTTCTGTTGAATGAATTGTTCAATGTCGGACGCACTGTATCCCAGTTCGCCCAGAATCGCTGCATTGTGCTCACCCAACTCGGATTGGGTTTGATGTACATGCACCGGTGTGCGCGACAAAATCACCGGAGTGTTCAGTACCTTGATTTCGCCACGGCGCGGATGTTGCAGGCTGGATGTGGTGGGCAAATGTTGAACTTGCTCGTCTTCAAACACTTGCCCCATGTCGTAGATGGGGCCACATGGCACACCCGCTTGGTTGAGCAAATCGACCCACTCTTGGGTGTTGCGTTTGGCAAATGCTTGGCCCAGCTCAGTGGCCAACAAGGCGCGGTCTTTGAGGCGACCTGCATTGGCTTGGTACTCGGGTTTGTCACGCAAGTCAGGACGGTCAATCAAGTCACACAAGGTGCGAAATTGGGCCGTATTGCCTACACCCAAATTGAAGTAACCGTCTGCAGATTTGAAGACTCCCATGGGTGTGGTGACAGGGTGGTCGTTGCCGGCTTGCGGGGGCACTTCACCGTCGATCAAAAAGCGAGCGGCTTGGAAGTCGCACAAGGCGATCATCGAGGACAGCAAATTGGCCTGCACCCATTGACCCCGACCCGATTGCTCGCGCTCGAGCAAGGCCGACAAAATACCAATGGCGCAATACAGACCCGTGGTGGAATCGGCCACAGCGATGCCTGCGCGCACTGGCCCCTGACCTTCAAATCCCGTGATGGACATCAAGCCGCCCATGCCTTGCGCGATTTGATCAAAGCCTGGGCGCGTTTGGTAAGGGCCATCTTGACCAAAACCCGAGATGCTGGCCAAAACGATGCGCGGGTTGATGGCACTGAGGGTGTCGTAGTCCAAACCCAATCTGGACTTGACGTCGGGTCGGTAGTTCTCGACGACCACGTCGGCAGACAACACCAGACGACGCATGATGTCGCGGGCCTGAGCCTCTTTGAGGTTGAGGGTGATTGATCTCTTGTTGCGATGCAAATTCAGTGCATCCGAGCTGTCGCGCGTGTTCATGCTGCCCGTCGGGTCAAGTCCTGGCGGCGATTCGATGCGAATGACATCGGCCCCCATGTCAGCCAATACGCGCACACAGGTAGGCCCAGAGCGCACCCGGGTCAAATCCAAGACACGAAAACGCCCGAGGGCATGCAAACCAGCAGTTGTTGAGCTCACCATCAGATTCCTCAATCTGTGCCCATTCTAGGGTCAGTCTCCGCCCCCAACGATGTCGCAAAAAGCACAACCCAGCCCCACACTGGGTCTTGGGGTGCCACCACGCCAAGCAAAGCCTGTAGATAATGGGACGCTATGAAACCTAGGAATGCCCTGCATTGAGCCCCACCCCAGCTGCCACCGCTGTGCTGATCAGCGAAGTCGGTCCGCGCGACGGCTTGCAAAGCATTGCGCACATCATGCCCACCCCCGCCAAAAAGGCTTGGGTGGACGCTTTGCACGCAGCGGGCATCACCGAGATTGAAGTGGGCTCTTTCGTGCCCGCCAAACTTTTGCCCCAATTGGCAGATACCGCCGATTTGGTGCACCACGCCAAATCGCTAAAGGGTTGGACCGTGATGGCGTTGGTGCCCAATGTGCATGGCGCCCAAGCGGCCTTGCAAGCAGGCGTTGACAAAATCACCATCCCGGTCTCGGCCAGCCGTGCCCATGGTTTGGCCAATGTGCGCAAAACACCGCAAGAGATGGTGCAAGAAGTCGAGCGCATCATCGACTTGCGAAACAGCCTGGCGCCCCACGTCAAGGTCGAAGCGGGTGTGGCCACCGCTTTCGGTTGCACCCTGCAGGGGCCCGTGCCTGAGGCCGATGTGCTGCACATGGCCGAGGCATTGGCGCGCGCTGGGGTGGACGAGGTGGGCTTGTCTGACACCACCGGCATGGCCAACCCAGCCCAGGTCAAGCGCTTGTTTCGAAAGCTCAGGTCTCACATCGGTGAGCGCACTGGGGCCGCCCACATGCACAACACGCGTGGGCTGGGTTTGGCCAATTGCTTGGCCGCGTTTGAAGAGGGCGTGACCACATTCGACAGCTCGATGGGTGGATTGGGCGGCTGCCCCTACGCCCCTGGGGCTTCGGGCAATGTGGTCACCGAAGACCTGGTGAACATGTTCGAATCCATGGGTGTGCGCACAGGGGTCGACCTTGAAAAACTGTTCACCGCCCGTGATGTTTTGCAAGCCGGCATCCCCCAAGAACCCATTTACGGGATGACACCTTTGGCAGGCCTGAACAAAGGCTTTGTGTATGCCGATGGCCGCTCACCCCTGAATGAGCCACCCGAGTGGGCACCTCAACAGGTGCAACCATGACTTCAACATCCACCGATTTGCCATACAACAGCCTGCGGGTGGTCGAGTTCACCCACATGGTCATGGGCCCCACTTGCGGCATGATCTTGGCGGACTTGGGGGCCGAAGTGATCAAAGTCGAACCGATCGAGGGCGACAGCACACGTCGTTTGCTGGGTTCGGGGGCTGGATTTTTTGGCACCTTCAATCGCAACAAACGCAGCCTGGCGCTGGACTTGACACACCCACAAGGGCAAGAAATTGCCCAGCGCCTGGTGGCCAGTGCCGATGTACTGAGCGAGAACTTCAAGGCCGGTGTG
>CAWUNN010000074.1:0-7637 GCA_963923185.1 uncultured Limnohabitans sp.
CAGCCGGCACGTCACTCCAATCCCCCAAGGACAGGGCCGGTATTTGTGACGCCTGCGGTTGAATCAAAGGCTTGCCCAGATAAAACGCCAGGCCGGTGCCAAAAAGCATCAGCGATATGCCCGTGGCCACATCATTGACCCGAGGCAGGCTGCACAGCCCCGCATGCAATGAAGCCAACAATGCACCCGCCAAAGCGCCCGCTGCGATGCCCCAAAAACAAGAGCCTGTCAGATAGGACCCACCAAATGAAGCCATGGCCGCCAACACCAGCACACCTTCGAGCCCCAAATTGATGCGCCCAGATTTTTCAGTCAAGCATTCACCCAGGCTGACAAACAAAAATGGCAGACCCACGCGCAATGCTCCGCCCAAAATGGCAGCTGCAAAAGTGATCCATTGTTCGCTGCTCATGAGGGGGCTCCGGTGCTCGAGGCGATGGGTTGAGCTGAGAGACGAAACAATTTTTGACGCCAAGCCCTCCAGTCTTTGCCGCGCAGCGACTCACTGGCCAAAATCAACACAAAGGCCAAACCTTGCAAGACCAGCACCGATGCGTCGGGCAGACCCAGGCGTCGTTGCAGCAAACTGCCGGCCGCACCAAAACCACCAAACAAAATGGCCACCGGCACGATGGCCAAGGGTTGTTGACGCGCGATGAAGGCCACCAAAATACCGGCGTAGCCATAACCTGTGATCAAAGAGGCGTTGGCATTGGTGTGAATCGCGGCCACTTCGATGGCACCTGCCAGCCCCGCGCAAGCCCCGCCCAAGGCACAAGAGACCAACACCCAAAAATGAACGGGTAGACCCACCAATTGAGCGGCACGCAGATTGCCCCCGATGGTGCGAATGGAAAACCCCCAAGTGGTTTTGTAGAGCAATGTCGCCAAAATCATGCACAGCACCACCCCCACCATCAGCCCTGCATGCACATCGCTGCCCCAAAGGCCTTGCATTTGCAAACCATCGGCCAAAGTGTGAGAAGAGGGTTTGTTCAAGCTGGAAGGATCTCGCAACGGGCCCTCGACCAAGTGCTTGAAGATACCTATGGCCACATAAGACAGCAACAAACTGCTGATGGTCTCGTTGATACCCCGATATTGACGCAAGGCGCCAGCCAGCGTGATCCAAGCCGCGCCCATCAAGGCGCCGACCAAGCAGATCATCACGGTGCCCACGGCGTTGTGGGGCAAAGAAATCAAAGTGGGCAGGGCGGCACAGGCCAGCCCCCCCAACACCATGGCCCCTTCGCCGCCGATGATCACCAGTCCAGCCTGTGCGGGCAAGGCCACACACAGTCCGCACAAGATCAAAGGCGCTGCACGTTGCAAGGTGTTTTGCCAAGAGAATGCGTCGCCAAAAGCGCCTTTGAAGAGAAGCCACCAAAATTCCAGTGGCGACACCCCACCCAAGGCCACGCAAGCGCCAAACAAAAGCAAAGCCAGTGCCAAGGCCCCCAAGGGCAAAAGCAAAGAGGCCAGTGCAGATTTCATTGCAGCTTCGTGATCAGAATGAACCGATCACACCCTCGACCAGGTAGTTCATTTTTTCAAGCTCGATGTCGGTTTGCTTGAATGTCTGACCCGCTGCGATGACGGTGTTGCCTTTGTTGTCCTTCAAAGGACCTTTGAAAATATCAAAGCTGCCTGCGATCATCTTGGCTTTGATGTCATCGGCTTGCTTTTTGGCCGCATCGGTCACCATCGAACCGTAGGGTGAGGTCTTGACGTAGCCTTCTTTCAAGCCGCCGCGCATGAAGTTGGGGTGAGGTTTGCCACTCTGAGCCGCTTCGATGATGGTTTTGTAAACCGTCAGCCAGTTCCATTCTGCGCCCGTCAGGTAAGCATTGGGTGCCAACTTGGCTTGGCTGGCGTGGTAACCGCAGACCATCTTGCCCCGCTTGGCGGCCGTCTCGACCACCACTTTGGGACCATCGACGTGCATGGTAAAGACATCGACGCCTTGATCGGCCAAACTGTTGGTGGCCTCTGCCTCTTTGACGGGCATGGACCAATCACCTGTGAAAATCACGCTGCAGGTGATGCCTGGCTTGACCGAGCGTGCGCCCATCAAAAAGGCGTTGATGTTGCGCAACACCTGTGGAATGGGTTTGGCAGCGATGAAGCCCAATTTGCCGCTCTTGGTCATGTGGCCAGCGACCACCCCATTGAGGTATTGACACTCATCGATGTAGCCAAAAAAGCTGCCGACGTTTTTCGGGTGTTTGCCCTCGGTCCACAATCCGCCGCAGTGTGAGAAGCGAACATCAGGGTTTTTGGGAGCCAAGGCCAAAATGTGCGGGTCAAAATAGCCATAAGATGTGGGAAACAACAAGCTGGCACCGTCTTGTGAAATCATCCCAGACATGGTTTTTTGCACCGCAGCGGTCTCGGGTACGTTCTCTTCTTCGACCACTTTGATGCCGGGCAATTTTTTCAGCTCAGCGGCTGCTTGGGCGTGGGCTTGGTTGTAGCCAAAGTCGTCCCTGGGGCCGACGTAGATGACACCGACGGTCAATGGCTTTTGGGCCATGGCCAAGCGACTGATTCCACCCAAAGCCCCAGCTGCGCCAATGGCTGCCAGAGTTTGAAGGGACCGACGGCGAGAGGAAGAATGCTGATCCATGATGATGACTCCAAAAAAATGAACAAGCTCGGTTTTCATGCGGCCGCGGCTAGCCAACTCACATGGACTGTTGCGACTGGCCGCTTGGGTGCTGTTCGCATCCCAGTTGGGTTTGTCACACCACGTGCGCCGAGCCGACGCGCGTGAATTCGATGTTTCATGCGGGGATCCTTTTCAAATGGGCGATGCCCGCATCTTCAAGACATTGAGCAGCCCTCAAGGTCAAATCTTCACGCCAGGGCGCAGCGATCAACTGAACACCCAAAGGCAAGCCTTGTCCCTGCGGGGTCCAGACCGGGGCTGTGACCACTGGGCAACCCGCAAAAGAAATCGGTTGCGTCAGCAAGCCCATGGCAGCACGGCAAGGCAATCTTTGACCATTGAGTTGCAACCATTCGGTGCCAATGGGCTGGGCCGTCACAGGCGTGGCTGGGGCCAACAACAAGTCCCAGTCTTGAAACAAGGCTTGGACGCGTTGGCGATAAAGGCTGCGAAAACGCTGAGCCCGCACATACCAAGCAGCGGGTTGCAATGCGCCAGCGATGAAACGGTCCACCGACAATGGCTCAAAATCTTGCATCTGCGTTCTCAATCGCTGCACATGCAAAGCGCCGCCCTCGCTGGCGGTGGTGATGAACGCCGCAGCGCGCGCCAACGCTGCGTCAGGCCATTGCACAGAAGTCTGAGCACCCAAGGCTTGGGCCACCCGATGCAAACTGGCTTGGGCCGCGCTTTCACTGTGTTGTTCAAAGTAACCCGTCAGCACGCCGATGCGCAAACCTTGGATCCCTTTTTTCAAATCGCTGCATACTGGTTGTGCGCGCGTGGCGTGACACCCAGGGTCCAGTTCATCGGGGCCTTGCATGGCATCGTAGGCCGCAGCCAGTGTGTGGACCGAATCGGCCAAAGGACCCAAATGATCCAAACTGTTGACAAAGGGGAAAGTGCCGCGGCGAGACAATCGCCCAAAGGTGGGCTTGAGTCCCCACACCCCACACAGCGAGGCGGGCACCCTGATCGAGCCATTGGTGTCTGAGCCCAAGGCCAAGGGCACCATGCCAGAGGCCACCGCCGCACCACTGCCTCCCGAGGATCCGCCAGCGACACATCGCAGATCATGTGGGTTGTGAGTGGGGCCGTCGTGGGAGTTTTCGGTCGTGAAACCATAGGCGTACTCGTCCATGTTCAAGCCGCCAACCAATACCGCACCGGCAGCGTGCAAGCGTTGCACCAAGGCTGCATCCTCCAAGGCCGGGGGGTTGGTGCGATTGACTTTGGATCCTGCCACCGTGGTCAATCCCTGAATGTCAAATAAATTTTTGACTGCATAAGGCATGCCCGCCAACGGACCCAGCACTTCGCCCGATGCCAGGCGTCGATCGATGGCTTGGGCCTCAAGCATGGCGCGCTCAAAGGTCATGTGGGTGAAGGCATTGATCTGTCCATTCATGGACCGAATGCGGTCCATGCAAGCTTCAAGCCTGGTGACCGCCGAGGGGGATTGGGCAGACACTTGGTTCATGAGTGGGTGCCTCTCGGAAAGGGCGCTGGCACAAACATCTGAGCCAATTCCACATCCACGGGCATGTCACAAGCTTCTAACATGTGAGCCATTTGCAAGGTGCGTTCCAGGTGATCGCACACGCGCTGCGCCTGCTCATCGCTGAGGTGCAACTGTGCAACCTGTGCCGACAGCTTGACGTAGTGAAAGAGGTCTTGTGCATTCATGTTGTCAGCCCAGCGATTGCACATAGGCTCGCCAACCACCCCAGTGCGTGATGTCTTGTGCACCGTTCAAGGCGCAGGGTTCGCACAAAAACCCCTGAATCGTGCGACCATCGATGAGCTTCAAGGTGCCAATGCCCAGAGGACTGGGAATCAGGCTCACAAAAGAGCCATATGCGGCGATCGGCATGCTCCAAATTTCAATTTCGATGGCGCCGCCCGCACTGGGTTGAACACGCAACAAGCCTGGTTTGGGCGGATTGGCATCAGGCAAAGCGAACAGCTTGTAGTCCTGTGACGTGGTGGTCACCTCCAACAAATGGGCTCCACGTTCGGTCAATTGATGGTTCAAGGGCATGCCACTGAGGTGCGCACCCACCACGGCCACCGAAATGCAATCGCCCTGCTGGGCACTCAAAATGGGCTCGGGTGCTGGCAAGGGCAACCCTGTCGCCCCCTGGGTCATGCCACTGGCGTGGTGATAACGCTGACCCAGTTCGGCCAATTGCAAATCACTTCCTGCTGGAGCGATCAAGGTGATGCCAAAAGGCAGGCCATCCTCGCGCAGACTGCTGGGCACGGACAGTGCGGCGTAGTCCAACAAATTCACAAAGTTGGTGTAATGCCCCAAGTTGCGGTTCAAGGCGATGGGGTCTTTTTGCATGGCCTCGATCGTGTAATGGGTCGGGGCCGTGGGCACCAGCATCACATCGAAACTTTGCCAGACCAGGCGAGTTTGTTGTTCCAAGGCCTTGAGCTGGGTCCAGGCACTGAACACATCGGCCGCACTGTAACGGTGCCCTTGTCCGATGATGGTGCGAACAGGCTCCATGACTTGGTCGGGTTGTTGCTCAAAAAACGACCGAATGGCTTCAAGGCGCTCAGCCACCAGCGCACTCTCATACAAAAGGGTGGCGGCTTGGGCGAAAGGTGCATAGTCAAACTGCACAGGTTCACCACCCAAAGCGATCATGTGGTCAATGGCAATCTTGAAGGCCAACTCGGATTGACGATCACCAAAAAACTCCAAAGTTTTGGGCACGCCAAAGCGCAAACGCTTGGGCCAAGCTTGGGTGCACAGATTCAGCGCCCTCGAGTAAGGGTCCAACGGGTCATGCATGGCGGTTGCTTTGAGCACCTTCACCGCCGTGGCCACACTGCGAGCCATGATCGAGACGCAGTCCACGCTTTGTGCGGCAGGAACCACGCCCCGGGCACTGATCAAACCCTTTGAGGGCTTGAGTCCCACGATGTTGTTCAGACCTGCTGGAATGCGACCCGATCCAGCGGTGTCTGTCCCTAAAGCAAAATCAACTTGTCCTGTGGACACCACACGGGCAGAGCCCGAACTGGAACCGCCCGAGACATAACGAGCGTCAAAGGCGTTGGGCACCGCTCCCCAAGGCGATCGAGTGCCGTTCAGACCACAGGCAAACTGATCCAGATTGGTTTTGCCATGCAAGTTGGCCCCGGCTTTGAGCAACAAGTCGACCACACGGGCATTGGCGCTGGCCGTATAAGCAAATGCTTCGCATCCCGCGGTGGTGGGCAAGCCCAACACATCGATGTTGTCTTTGACCGCAAAAGTCAATCCATGAAGGCTGCCACCCGATTGACCCACCCAAGGGGTGGTCAGGCGCGTGATCCATTCCGGTGTGTTTGACGATGAAATTTGCACCACTTTGAAGCATCCCAACTTGTATCCAAGATGAATGCAAAAGCTATGCCAAAAAAAGACCCACGTTCATGGTGGGTCTCTTTCAGCCGTGTCGGGTGACAGTCCATCAGGCTTCATCGCCTTTGGTGCACTTCGCGCTCGCCGTGTTGTTGCAGCAAACTCATCAAGTGCTTGCGAATCAAAATGCCCGGCCGATCAGAGTCCATGGAGTACTCATGTCCGCGATCGCGCAGGTCCACCACGGCATCTGGGTCGGTCGACTCCAAAATGTCTTTGTCTTCTCGGGTGATCACTTGGTCAAAATGCACCAGCATGGATGCTGGGCACTGCTCCTCGGTGTCATTTCTAAACAACCATTGACACAATTGGATGTGACCATCGTCAATGGGGGTGAAGCAATTGATGATGATGTGCCGCACCCCAGAGGGGTATTCAATGTCCAGTCTTCTGGAAAACGGCAAGTAATAGGCGTTGCGCATGTGCCGTGTGGTGATGGGCTCGCTGACCCCACTGATGCGATGAAAAGCCTCTGGATTGACGGCTTGGATCACGGTTTCGGCGTAAAAGCCTGAATCGTTTTCTATCAATTCATATTGGCTGGGTTTGGGTGAAGAGGCAACCCCAAAAGTGGCCCGGTGCACAAAGCTGAAATGTGCATTGTCAAAGCTATTCTCCAAAGCGCTTACAGGACTTGTGTCCCAAGTTTCATAAAACTGATGAATGGTGCGCCAGCCTTGAGCACCAAATTCAGGAATGGGTGGAATGTCAGCAATGGGGTCTTCCAAAGACACCCAGGCGTAACCGTAAGCTGCTTTGCAATGGTAGCCATGCGTGCGGTAGTCGGTTGGAATGGGTCGATTCGGTTCATACTGAACGATTTGAACGACTCGGCCGGTTCGGTCATAAGTCCAGCCGTGGTAGCCACACCTCAACCTGCCTTGTGTGCAAGCTTGACCTTGTGCATCCACGCACCAGCCTTTAGAGAGCCTGGCCGTGCGATGGCAGCAGCGGTCTTGCAAGGCCGCAGGTTGACCCGAATCGTCCAAGAAAAGCACCAGTTTTTCACCCAAGAGCGTGAAGGCTTGCGGTCCCTGAGACAAATGAGACAACGGCATCACGGCATGCCAAAATTTTCTGAAGATGGGTTGTTGCGTCACCAGCACGGCTGCACTCCTGCTTTCAATCAGGTATTTTGAATTTGCTGGACCAAACGTCGAGCTCGGGCTGCCCACTCAGAGCAGTCAAATCCGGGTATTTGTCCACCCTTGACCACCGTTTGGCCAGCCACCCAGGCTTGCTTGACATGGGCCGCACCGCCAGCGGTGATCAAGGCCGTTGCAGGGTCATGGTTGCCGGCATACCTGGGGTGATTCAAATCGTACAAAACGACATCGGCTTGCATGCCAGGCGCCAGAGTGCCTACCTGATCCAATCCCAAGACTTTGGCGCCATTGGCCGTGGCCCAATGCACCAGGGTCTCCACTGGGGTGCTGCCAGCGCCTTTGACGGCTCGGTGGATCAACCATGCGGCGTGCAACTCACTGATCATGTCAGCGGCCTCGTTGGAGGCCGCACCATCGACGCCGATGCTGACGGTGGCGCCGCTTG
>CAWUNN010000075.1:0-7636 GCA_963923185.1 uncultured Limnohabitans sp.
GACGAATCGGGTGACGCCAATCGCTTTGCCCGTGAGTTGGTCAAACTGTGTGAGCAGCAAGGGGTCACATTTTTGATGAGCCACACCATCACCGCCTTGCGTCAAACGGGCGGACAGATCGATCACATCGAGGCCACCGACTCTGAGGGCCGCTTCCAACGGCTGCGGGCCGACGCCTATGTCATGGCCATGGGCAGCTTCAGCCCCTTGTACGCCGACGCTTTGGGTTTGCGCTTGCCCATTTACCCGGCCAAAGGCTACTCGGTCACTTTGCCAGTCAAAGACGCGTCCAAAGCCTACCAAGTCAGCTTGACCGACGACGAGTACAAGCTGGTGTTCTCCAGGCTGACGGGCCCCCATGGAGATCGATTGCGCATTGCGGGCACGGCCGAGCTCAATGGCTATGACCGCGACCTCAATCGCGTGCGTTGCGAGGCCATCGTGCGCCGTGTCGAGCAGCTCTTCCCTGGTGCGGGTCACCTTGATCAGGCCAGCTTTTGGACCGGCTTGCGACCTGCCACTCCCAGTAACCTGCCCTTGATCGGTCGCACCCGTCTACCCAACCTGTACCTCAACACCGGCCACGGTACTTTGGGGTGGACCCATGCCTGCGGGTCGGGCAAATCAATCGCCCGCATTGTCAGCGGTTTGGCCCCTGAGGTTGATTTCGCGTTTTTGAATGCGCGCGCCAATCCGTCGATGGTTGCACCAGGATTGGGAGCTGAGGTGACTTCGCAACGTTGATTCAGATGCCTGGCAACACCTGCTGTCGGTGTTGCTCGGCTTGGGCCTGAATGCGCTGGCGTTCTTCTGTGCTCAGGCGCTGGGCATTGCGCACTTGCATGCCCATGCGTGGATTGCGTACCAAGCGCTCTTCGTGCCGAATCAAAAAGTCCCAGTACAGCGTGGTCATGGGGCAAGCTTTCTCGCCCGTGCTCAGGCTGGGGTTGAAGGCGCAGCCTTTGCAATAGTTGCTCATGCGATCGATGTACTTGCCACTGGCGACATAAGGCTTGCTGGCCATGATGCCGCCGTCGCCATATTGGCTCATGCCCAATGTGTTGGGCAGCTCTACCCACTCGATGGCATCGACATACACCCCCAAATACCAGGCATGCACCTGCTGGGGCTGCACCCCCAGCAGCAAGGCATAAAGCCCCGTGACCATCAGCCGCTGAATGTGATGGGCATAGCCCAAGTTCAAGGTCTGAGCCACCACTTCTTTGATGCATGCCATCTGGGTGTCGGCGCCCCAGTACACCTGGGGCAGGTCATGCGGTGCTTGCAATTCATTGAGTTGGGCATAACGTGGCATGTTCAACCAATACACACCTCGCACGTATTCGCGCCAACCCAAGACCTGCCTGATGAAGCCCTCGGCAGACTCCAATGGGGCGTCCCCCCGCTGGTAGGCCTCTTGCACGGCCTGGACCACTTCGCGCGCACCGATCAGTTTCAGATTCATCGCGGCAGACAACTTCGAGTGGTACAGCCAGGGTTCTTGGGTCCACATGGCGTCTTCATACAGTCCAAACAAGGGCAGACGGTGTTGCACAAAATCGTTCAGCGCTTGCAAGGCCTGCTCGCGCGTGACCGGCCAATCAAACCGATCACACTCGCCCGGCAAATCGGACATCTGGGTCTGGACAAATGCCATCACCTGCTGGGTGATGGGGTCGGGTCTGAACTGGGGCATGGCAGGCAGTAATCCTGGACCTGCTTTGCCAAAAGAGGCGCGGTTGTCGGCATCAAAATTCCATTGCCCACCCACCGGCTTGGTGCCTTCCATCAACACATCAAAACGCTGGCGCAATTCACGGTACCAGTATTCCATGCGCAACTGCTTGCGGCCTTTGGCGTGCTGGGCAAAGTCACGCACCGTCGTGAAAAAATGGGTGTCATCGTGCAACTGCAATTCAAGACCGGCTGCTTGGACCGCCATTTGAATCTCTTGCAGCACTCGCCACTCTCCTGGGGTGGTCATGTGCACTTCTTGAGGTTGGCAATGCTCGATGACTTGAGTCAAACTTTGGCCCAAGGTGTGGCAAGCTTGGGGGTCATCGATGCGCTGGTAGTGCAGGCGCCATGATTGGGCCCGAATGACTTGGGCGAAATGGCGCATCGCACTCAAAAACAGCACGGTTCGCATCTTTGACGAAGGCACATGGGTGGATTCATGCCTGACCTCGGCCATGAAGACCCAGTCACAAGCCGGGTCAAAACCTTGCAGCACCTGGGCCTGTGCATCCAACTGGTCTCCCAACACCACCACCAAACGCCGCACCCTCATGTCCACTCCTTGATGGGGGCATCGTAATTTGGGCACAATCTTTTTGCCCAATGTCTTTGCATTACCCTTTGAGTTCGAATAGCCATCGCATCGATCCAGATTCTCTGAATGCCTTGCCTCGCTCCAGTGGCGTCTACATCTTCAGAGGAGACAGCACCTTGCCCCTTTATGTGGGCAAAAGTGTCGACATTCGCTCGCGTGTGCTGGCCCATTTGCGCGCCAGCGATGAGGCCCGCATGATGGCACAGGCCAGGCGGGTGGATTTCATTGAAACCGCCGGTGAGATGGGCGCGTTGTTGCTGGAGGCCCGTCTGATCAAAGAACTCAGCCCCATGT
The DNA here is from genome assembly GCA_963923185.1 of uncultured Limnohabitans sp. GTDB lineage: Bacteria > Pseudomonadota > Gammaproteobacteria > Burkholderiales > Burkholderiaceae_C > Limnohabitans. The sequence continues at coordinate 2,627 of CAWUNN010000075.1, forward strand.
TCAACATCCGATTGCGTCGCTCACGTGGGCTGTGCACCTTGCAGTGGGTTGATCACCCCTCAGGGGCCGTTTTGCAGGTGGTGTCGGCTCGATCGGTCGATTTGGGCTGCCAAGGTGGTTTGTATGGGCTGTTTGGTTCGGTGCGCGCAGCTCAAGAGACCTTGCGCAAACTCGCCGACACCCATGGCTTGTGCCTGGGCTTGCTGGGTCTCGAGCGCATCGGTGCCCGGGGTTGCTTTGGATTGCAACTCAAGACCTGCTTGGGTGCTTGCGCGGGCCTAGAGCCAAGAGCCGAGCATGACGAGCGTTTGCGAAGCGCACTGCAAGATCTGCAAGTGCATGCTTGGCCATTCGCTGGTGCCATCGATCTGATCGAGCAACGCGGCGATTGGCAACAGCGCCATCGCATTTTGAACTGGCGCCACCTGGGCACCCTTTGCTCGCTCCAGCCGCAAGCCTTGCCACTTGAACCTGGCCCCTTTGACCTCGATACCTACAAAATTCTGGTTAAACCCATCCTGCTGGGCCAAGCCCAAATCCACCCCGTCATTTAATTGGGGTCAGACCCCAATTAAATGTTGTTTTTTGGCTAAATTGGGGTCTGACCCCAATTTCGGGGGTGGCACATAATCGCGGGTGAAAGGTGAACCGACATCATGGGAAAACTAGCCCTTGCCGCCAAGATCACGCATGTGCCCAGCATGGTGCTGAGTGAGGGGCCTGGCGAGCGTCATGGCACGCGCCAAGATGCGATCGACGGGCATGCCGAGATCGCCAGGCGTTGCCGAGCGGCCGGGGTGGACACGCTGGTGGTGTTTGATACGCATTGGTTGGTCAATGCCAACTATCACATCAATTGCGCCCCACATTTCAAGGGCATTTACACCAGCAACGAGTTGCCGCATTTCATCAGCAACATGGCCTACGAGGCACAGGGCAACCCCGAGCTGGGCCAATTGTTGGCCCGTGTATGCAACGAGATGGGGGTCGAGACGCTGGCCCACGATCGCACCAGCTTGCAGCCCGAGTACGGCACATTGGTGCCGATGCGCTACATGAATGCCGATGGGCACTTCAAGGTGGTGTCGGTGTCGGCCTTGTGCACCTCACACTATTTGAACGACAGTGCCCGCTTGGGGTGGGCCATGCGTCAAGCCGTTGAGCAACATTACCCGGGCACGGTGGCGTTTTTGGCCAGTGGCTCGTTGAGCCATCGGTTTGCGCAAAACGGATTGGCACCTCAGTACGCCTTCAAAGTGTGGAGCCCGCTTTTGGAGCGCATGGACCGTGAGGTGTTGCACATGTGGCAGACGAGTCAGTGGGCTGAGTTTTGCGACATGCTGCCCGAGTACGCTGTCAAAGGCCATGGCGAGGGGTTCATGCACGACACCGCCATGCTGTTGGGGGCCATGGGTTGGTCGGGCTACAGCGGACAAGCCGAGGTCATCACGCCTTACTTTGGCGCGTCGGGCACGGGCCAGGTGAACCTGTTGCTGCCTGTTCTGCCCGTCGATGCCACACACATTCCTCCAGCTCAGGCCAGCTCAGTCCAAGGTTACAAAGCTTATGCGCGAATTTGAATCCATGAACACTTCTGAAGTTTCTTGGCGCGAAGCCAGCCGCTTTTGGTGGAAGCTGGGTTTCATCAGCTTTGGCGGGCCAGCGGGGCAAATCGCGCTGATGCATGCTGAGTTGGTCGAGCGGCGTCGCTGGATTTCAGAGCAGCGCTTTTTGCATGCGCTGAACTATTGCATGCTGTTGCCTGGCCCTGAGGCACAGCAATTGGCCACCTACTTGGGCTGGTTGATGCACCGCACCTGGGGTGGCATCGTCGCGGGCGCTTTGTTTGTGCTGCCCTCGTGGTTCATTTTGGCGGCCCTGTCCTACATCTATGTGCGCTACGGTGAGGTGCCATGGGTCGCTGCATTTTTTGCGGGCATCAAACCGGCGGTGATGGTGGTGGTGGTGGCAGCAGCCCATCGCGTGGGACGCAAAGCACTTAAAAAGCCTTGGATGTGGTTGCTGGCCGTGGGCTCTTTTTTGGGGCTGGTGGTGGGGCATGTCAGTTTCCCATTGATCGTGTTGGGCGCCGGCGTGTCGGGTTGGCTGATTGGGCATTGGCGTCCCGATTGGATCGTGGCCGGTGGTGGACATGCCCCTGCCCCATCGTCCACAGCGACCCGCACGGGCTATGTGCTGGATGACCACACCCCATTGCCTGCCCATGCCCAATTGCGCAAGTCCAAGGTGTTGCAGGTCCTGGCATGGGGCACGTTGGCGGCGGTGCTGCCTTTAGCGGCATTGGCTGGGTTGGCCGGACCTGAGCATGTCTTGACCCGCATGGGTGTGTTTTTCACGCAAGCGGCGCTGGTGACCTTTGGTGGTGCCTACGCCGTTTTGCCCTATGTTCAGCAAGCAGCAGTCGAGACCTTTGGCTGGCTCAGCCCTGGGCAAATGATCGATGGCATGGCCCTGGGCGAAACCACCCCTGGCCCGCTGATCATGGTGGTGTCGTATGTGGGCTTCATTGGCGGATGGACTCAGCAAGCCCTGGGCAGTGAGCATGTGTTGGGCGGTGCATTGCTGGCCTCTGCGGTGGCCACTTGGTTCACTTTTTTACCCTCATTCGTGTTCATTTTGGCGGGTGCACCCTGGGTCGAGACCACGCGTGGCAAAGTCGGCTTTGCGGCCCCGCTCCAAGCGATCACCGCGGCGGTGGTGGGGGTCATGGCGCACCTGGCCTTGTTTTTTGCTCAGCACAGTGTCTGGCACGAGGGGGCAGGTGGGTGGCCCGACGGGCCAGCACTGATCATGGCTTTGCTGGCCGCCCTGTTGTTGTGGGTTGCCAAGCAAAGCATCGCCCGCACTTTGTTGGCTTGCGGCGCCATGGGCATCGTGGCCCATGCCGTGGGTTGGGGCTGAAGGCTCTCAATCGGAGGAAGCACGTTTGTAAGCGTGGGCCTGCAATTGCTCGATCGTGACAAATGAAAGCGCACGTTGGTGGGTGCATTCCAGCACCACCGGCGGTGCCACCCCGGCCAAGAAGGCTTCGCGCCAGCGCAGTGCGCAAACACACCATCGGTCTCCAGCCTTCAATCCTTTGAATCGGTATTCAGGTCGGGGCGTGCTGAGGTCGTTGCCCACCTTCATGCTGAAAGCCAAAAACTCTGATGTGACTCGCGCGCAGATCACATGCGAGCCCGTGTCGTGGTCTGCGGTGTTGCAACAGCCATCTCGAAAATAGCCTGTCAGCGGGTCAAACGAGCACGCCTGCAGTGGGGTGCCCAACACATTCAAAGCCGAATTCACGCTCATGACTCACTCCGTTTGATTCTGATGTTACATTTTCAAAAGCGTCCTCACTCGCGTCAGGTCTTTGATGGGTGGGTCACGTTTATGAATCCACCATGTCCAGCTCCAAAGCTTTGCCTTCAGGCGCCCTCGTTCACCACCGAAAGCAAGCTTTTCGATTGGGGTTTCGCTACGCCACGGGTGCGCCCATATGGGTGCTGTTTGCAGGCATGTTGGGTGTGGGCGCGTTGGGTAAAAGCGAGGGTTTCTCGGCTTTGTACACGGTGCTCAGCAGCTTTTTGATCTTTGCTCAACCTGGCCAAATTGTGATGATGGACATGTTGTCCAGTGGGGCGGCGGTGGTGCCGATTGCCCTGGCTGTGGCGCTGACCTCGGCGCGCTTTTTTGCCATGGGGGTGTCGCTGTTTCCTTTGATGCACAAGCGCCATCGGGGTTGGCGCATCGTGCCGGCGTCACACATGCTGTCCATGACCACTTGGGCCTTGGCCATGCGCGGATTTGAGGGCATGCCTTTGCGCCATCGGTGGTATTTTTTCTTGGGGCTGGGTTTGCCTTGCTGGCTGGTCTCGGTGCCTGCCACCTGGTTGGGTTACCAGTTGGCGGGCAAAGTACCTGAGGCGATCACGTTGACCTTGGTCATGTTGAACCCGTTGTTCTTTTTATTGACCTTTGCCGACATCAAGCTGGTGATCAACCGTTGGGCCGCTGCCTTGGGGGCCTTGTTGATGCCTGTTTTTTATCTCATCGACAGTGCCACCAGTTTGCTGTTCACGGCGTTGGTGGGGGGCACCATGGCCTATGTGTGGCAGCGCTGGCAAGACTCGCGCAAGGACAGGTCATGAAAGAGTTGGCGATGGACACACAGTTTGCCTGGTACACGCTGTGGGCAGCCATCGCGGCCAACTTTTTTTGTCGCGCCTGTGGCGCATTGATGTCGGGCCGTGTGCAAGCCCAGGGCGAGTTTTTCAAATGGGTGACGGCCGTCACCTATGCCTTGATGGCCGGGTTGACCGTGCGTTTACTGGTCTTGCCCTCTGGCATGTTGGGTGAGGTTCCATTGATCTGGCGTCTCTTGGCTGGGGCTGCAGCCATGGCCGTGATGCTGACTCAGCCCGCGACTCGATTGGTGCCCGCCTTGGGCACGGGTTGCCTGATCACCCTCATCTACGGCGTTTGGCAGCACGGTTTGAACTGATCAGGACTTACCCTGATATGCAATAAAGTGCATTGCACTTTATTGCATATATGCGATATCATGCAGTTATCGAGCAAAAAGCCGAGATCGGCTCAGGAGACAAACATGCTGAATTTCATGCGCACCTGTGTGGGTGCTTGGGCCTTGGGTCTGGCCACTCATTTGCTGGCACAAAGCTTTCCCAGCAAGCCCGTCACCCTCATGGTGCCGTACCCGGCCGGTGGGGTGTCCGATGTGATTGCACGCACCTTGAACACCACCTTGGCCAAGCACCTGGGCCAGCCGGTGGTCATTGAAAACTTGGGTGGTGCCAGTGGTGGCATTGCCGCGCAAAAGGTGCTGGGCAGCCCCGCCGATGGCCACATGATTTTTCAGGGCTCGCCCAACGAGTTGATCTTGGCCCCGCTGACCAACGCGGCCATCAAATACAAGCCCGAAGATTTTCGGTTGGTGCAAATGATCACGGTCAACCCTGTCTCTTATACACATCTCCGAGCCCACGA
>CAWUNN010000076.1:0-7616 GCA_963923185.1 uncultured Limnohabitans sp.
CTGACGCCAGTGCTCATTCAATTCGGGCAATTCATCCCAAACTTCCAGCACCGGCTTGAGTTGTTCGATCGCCAGATTTGAACTGTGATGGTCGTCCCACACCACACCCCAGACCTCTCGAGACCCCAAGGGCACCCGCACCAGCGTGCCCGGTTTCAGTGCATGTTCGCTGGTGTAGTTCAGCGCCTGGGTCAAACCACTGTGCGCTGGTGCATCAACAAAGACAGAAAAAATGCCCACTAAGTCCTTGATTTGTAGCGGGGTTTTGAGTTACCCCAAAGAGATGTGGATAACTTTGTTGACAAAGTACTGGTAAAACCCCCAATGCTTTCAAAATCAACACCCTTGCCACTTTGCTTAGAAATCAAGCAGAAAATTTTTTCCTTATGAATCAATGTGATTCTGATGCCACATCGTTGTCTCTCAGTGTATACCATCAGATCTCAATGCAACTCACCCCATCGCCGCCATGTGCATAACAAAACCATGCCAGCGACAAGGATGCTAGTGTTCACTTCATCTTCGCATCTGTTTGGAGTGATGGTGCACGGCCTCCACCAAAGCGCTGACGTGTTCGGGTGGGGTGTGCTGGCTGATCCCGTGTCCCAGATTGAAAATGTGGGTGGGTCCAGTTTGGCTGGGGTCAGTGTGTGGCGGGCCAAAACTGTCCAAGACCGCTCGGGCCTGTGCAGCCACCTGCTCAGGTGAGGCAAACAAGACATTGGGGTCCAGGTTGCCTTGCAAGGCTTTGCCGTGTCCCCCCAAAGTGCCCCCGACTTGCTGGCGGGCCCAACCCAGGTTGACCGTCCAGTCCAGCCCCAGCACCTCACAATCGAGTTCAGCCATTTCTTTCAGCCACAAGCCACCGCCTTTGGTGAAAACGATGCGAGGAATGTCCTGGCCCTCGTGGTCGCGCTTGAGTTGAGACAAGACTCGCGCGGTGTAGGCCAGGCTGAACGACTGAAACACGCCATCGGCCAGCACCCCGCCCCAACTGTCAAAAATCATCACGGCCTGGGCGCCTGCATCGATTTGGGCGTTCAGATAAGCGGCCACCGAGTCTGCATTGACGGCCAACATTTGATGCATCAAATCGGGTCGTTGGTACATCAAGGTTTTGACCAAACGATAGTCATCAGAGCCGCCGCCCTCAACCATGTAACAGGCCAGGGTCCAGGGGCTGCCCGAAAACCCAATCAAAGGCACTCGACCGTTCAGCGCTTTGCGAATCGAGGTGACCGCGTCGAACACATAGCGCAGTTTGTTCATGTCGGGCACGGCCAACTGGGCCACGCTGGCTTCGTCGCGCACCACTTTGGCAAATTTGGGGCCTTCACCTTGGGCAAAGCTCAATCCAAGCCCCATGGCGTCGGGCACGGTCAAGATGTCGCTGAACAAAATGGCGGCATCCAGCGCATAGCGATCCAAGGGCTGCAAGGTCACTTCGGTGGCCAAGTCGACGCTGGTGGCCAAACCCATGAAACTGCCAGCTTTGGCCCGTGTCACCAGGTACTCTGGCAAGTAACGCCCCGCCTGGCGCATCAGCCACATCGGGGTGTAAGGGGTGGCCTGACGACGGCAGGCCCGCAGGAAGTGGTCGTTTTGCAGCGGTGCGAACATCGGACCATTGTCGCAAAACTTGGCCTGACAGCCAAATGTGTCAATTCAGCGGTTGAAATTCAATCAGCTGGCTCAGCAACAAGGCCAATTGGTGGTGAATGGCGTCCAGCAGGGCTTGGCCACGGCGTGCATCCGCCCGACCGGCTTGTCCCACCGCGCCGCTGGGATGGAGGTCTTGAACATGCCAGCCCATTCGGCTGTGACCTTGACCCAAAAGAGGGTGCTGACGCACCCGATCGATGGCGCTAGAGGCAAAGTCTTGAGCCAAATCCATTCGCACCAGCTCGGGCGCGAGGGCCAGCATCAGAGAAGTCTCCATTTCGCCTGCATGCACCCCATGGCGACGCTCGGTGGCCTCAAACGCCTCGATCGCCAAGCCCAGGGGCAATTGTTCCCAACTGCTGTGAAACACCGTCAAGCCCATGCCTCGCAAATCACGCGACACCATATCCATCACAGAGACATGACCTCCGTGTGCATTGAACATCAGCAATTTGCGCACACCCGATCGGGCCACCGATGCCCCGATGTCACGCAGCAGCCCCAGGCTGGTGTGAGTCGACAAACTCAATGTGCCAGCAAAGGCCGTGTGCTCGGTGCTCAGACCCACAGAGACTGTGGGCAACACCAGCACAGGGGAAGATTTGGGCAAGCGCTGTATCGCCCCACCGACCATGGCATCGACCAGCAATTGATCGACATTCAAGGGCAAATGGGGGCCATGCTGCTCGGTGGCACCCAGCGGCAGCAGCGCCACCGTTTGTGCCGGATCCAGGGTGGCGAAATCAGGGCTGCGCAAGGCAGCCCATTGATTGGGCAGCTTCAACATCCCTGCATCTTACCTTGCACACGTTTTCAGGGAAAATCATCGCATGTGGATCCGTGTTTGCCAATTGTTGATTTGTCTGGTCTGGCTAATGGCCAGTCCTGCACGCGCACAGACCTCTTTTCACACCCCACAAGTGCGTGCCGAGTTGACTTGGCATGCGCCGACGGGCATTCAAGCCGGTCAGACCCTGTACCTGGGCTTGGTCATGCAACATCAACCCCAGTGGCATACCTATTGGCTCAACCCAGGTGACTCGGGGTTGCCCACGGCTTTAGAGTGGCAGTTGCCAAAAGGCATCCAGGTGGGTGACACGCTGTGGCCCGTGCCCCAAAAATTACGACTGGGTGATTTGGTCAATTACGGGTTTGAAGGTCAGGTGACGCTGGTGGTCCCCTTGAGGCTTTCTGATGCAGCCATCCAGGCCAATCCCACATCGATTCCCATTGGCTTGACCGTCCATTGGTTGGTGTGTCGCACCGAGTGCATTCCGCAAAGTGGCGAGTTTCAACTGAGTTTGCCGGTGCAAGACCGCAGCAACCACATCGATCCCCGGGTGCAGGCTACGCTAGAGGGCCAGCCCCAAGTCTTTACTGGAACGGCCAGCGCACGAATCGAGCAAGGGCATTTGGTGCTGCAGGGCACAGGCTGGCCGGCTGAAGCGGTGGGGCAAAAGGTGTCGCTTTTTCCTGAACAAAACGAGGTCATTGCTGCGCCTGCAGAAACCCATCCCCGCGCTCGCACCGCTTGGCAAAACGACACTTGGCTAGCCCGTTTGCCCTTGAGTGACTTGCGCAGCACCGAGCCTCGACAGCTGTCTTGGTGGTGGGTGGTGGGCGAAGGCGCTCAACGTCGAGCTTGGCATGTTCAAACCCAGGTGCAAGGCGACTGGCCGCCCTTGCCTGTCCCAGGGGCTCAGTCCTCTGGGCAGGTCGCAACTGAGTCCTTGGCTGGCCTGGATTTGAGTTGGTGGGGGGCTTTGCTGGGTGCCTTGGTGGGGGGGCTGTTATTGAACCTGATGCCATGTGTCTTGCCTGTGTTGGCCTTGAAGGTGTTTGCTTTGGTGCAAGGTCATGAAACCCCCGCCATGCAACGTTGGCAAGCCTGGGCTTACACGCTGGGCGTGATGGTGTTTGTGTTGGGTTTGGGGGCTGGCTTGCTGGCTTTGCGTGCGGCTGGCCAGGCTGTGGGGTGGGGCTTTCAGTTGCAATCGCCTTGGGTGGTGGCCACATTGGCTGTGTTATTTGCCCTGATTGCCCTGAATCTGTTGGGCTGGATCGATCCCGCTGCATGGCTGACCACAGGATGGGGGCAGTGGCAATCGCGTCATCCTGGCGTCGATGCTTTTTTGACTGGGCTGCTCAGTGTGGTGGTGGCCGCACCTTGCAGTGCGCCCTTCATGGGGGCCTCTTTGGGCTTGGCGGTGACGTTGCCCTGGCAGCAGGCCATGGCTGTTTTTGCCATGTTGGGCGTAGGCCTGGCGGGCCCTTACTGGCTGGTGGCCCATTTTCCTGTGTTGGCTCGTTGGGTGCCACGCCCTGGCGCTTGGATGAACCGTTTGCGGCAATGGCTGGCCTTGCCCATGATGGCCACCGTGCTGTGGCTGTTGTGGGTTTGGGGGCAACAAATCATGACCCCAGATGCGGAACAATCCAGCCAGAAACAGACCGCGCGAGCCGACAGTGAGGCCGCTGTATGGTGGCCCTGGTCTGCTCAGTTGGTTGACCAAGCCCAATCTCAGGGCCGCACCGTATTTGTCGACTTCACAGCGGCTTGGTGCATCACTTGTCAAGTCAACGAGCGCGCCGTTTTGCAGCGCACCGAGGTCCAAGCAGCCTTCAAACAAAAGAACGTGTTGACCTTGCGCGCCGATTGGACCCGACATGATCCAGCCATCACCCAAGCCCTGGCTGACTTGAATCGCACGGGCATCCCCGTGTATGTCATCTACCAGAACGGGGCTCAGCCCAAAGTGCTTTCCGAGTTGATCAGCATCAACGATGTGCTGAGCGCCCTCAAGTGAAGGTCACCCAATTTTCGTGTTCAGCACCATCGAGGTGATACAAGGTGTTGTAACTGATCAGGCGATGGCCTTTGGGGTTGAATCGCAATTCGCTGACGGCACTGTTGCGGATGTGAAAGTTCAACTCGATCGTGGTCTCAGCCGGTGTGCCCAGCACATGCCCGACCGCAGTGGCAATCGGCCCGCCACTGGACACAATGAGCACTTTTTGGTGTGGGCCAGTGCAAATCTCTTGCAACACTTGGGCGATGCCAGCCTTGAAGTCGGCATAGCGGGGCATGCCTTGGGGTTGGGCTTGAGCTGACATCCAGCGCTGCAAACCTTCGCGCAACAACCGAAAATGGTGTCGGTACAACTCGGGGGTATCGGCTTTGCCCAGAGGTTCAGGATGCACGGTGGCAATCACCGCTTGGCTGTCGTATTCATTCAGACAGGGGGTGCGTGAGACGCTCAAGGCGTCGCTGGCCAGGCCCAGACCCTGGGCGATGCCGCGCCAAGTCTCATCGTGACGCCGCAAAGTGCCGGTGATCACCCGGTCAAAGGTTTGATGCTTGCTGCGCCAATACTCGCCCAACCGACGGCTTTGCTGCCACCCCAACTCACTGAGTTTGTCGTAGTCATCGGCACCAAATGATGCTTGACCGTGTCGCACCAAATGCAACATGCTCATGAACCCAATTCCTCCCAGCGCTCAAGGCACTGCATCAATTCGTCTTCAATGGCCGCATCGCGTTCGTGCATGCGAGCAGCACCCAAGGGGTCGCGGCTGTAGATGTCAGGCTGTGCCAGAGCGTCGCGCAAAGCTTGTTGCTCATGTTCCAAGGCCTGCATCTTGTCGGGCAAGCCCTCCAGTTCGCGCTGCTCTTTGTAACTCAATTTGCGCGATGTTCGTGTCCCCTTGGCATCGGTGGGTGATGGATGCGATGCAGGCTGGGCGCTGGTGGCTGGGGCTAGAAGGTCTGGGCTCGCCTGGGGCGACTGGGATGCTTGTGCCCATGAGGCTGCTCGCCGCGACTGCGTCAACCAGTCCTCCACCCCGCCCTCGAATTCACGCCACTGGCCCTCGCCTTCAAACACCAAGGTACTGGTCACCACTTGGTCCAAAAACGCGCGATCGTGACTCACAATGAACACCGTGCCCTCGTAGTCTTGGACCAATTGTTCAAGCAACTCCAGTGTCTCGATGTCCAGGTCATTGGTGGGCTCGTCCAAGACCAGCACGTTGGCGGGGCGGGCAAACAAACGTGCCAACAGCAGTCGATTGCGCTCACCCCCTGACAGCGAACGCACTGGCGATGTGGCCCGCGCTGGAGAAAATAAAAAGTCTCCCAAATAGCTTTTGACGTGTTGGCGTCGACTGCCAATCTCGATCCACTCGCTGCCGGGGCTGATGAAATCTTCCAAGGTGGCGTCCAGGTCCAATTGATCTCGCGTCTGATCGTAATAAGCCACCATCGTGTTGCTGCCCTGACGGACCCGCCCATCGTCGGGCGGCAGTTCACCCAAAATCATTTTGAGCAAAGTGGTTTTGCCTGCGCCATTGGGGCCAATCAGACCCATCTTGTCGCCGCGCAACACGGTCAAATCCAGGTTTTGAGCCACACGCAGCAAGCTGCCATCAGGGCGATGAAAGGCTTTGCTCACCCCAACCATTTCGGCCACCAGCTTGCCGCTGGGCGTGCCACTTGATACTTCCATGCGCACTTGGCCCACCTGATCCCGACGCGCAGCCCGTTGTGCACGCAACGCTTCCAGTCGGCGCACCCGACTTTGGCTGCGTGTGCGCCGCGCTTCCACGCCTTTGCGCACCCAGACCTCTTCCCCGGCCAATAATTTATCGGCCTTGGCGGCCAGCACAGCCTCTTGCGCCAATTGCTCGTCCTTCAAACTGCGGTAAGCCGAAAAGTTGCCTGGATAGGACCACAGCCGGCCTCGATCGAGCTCGATGATGCGGGTGGCCACCCGATCCAAAAACGCCCGATCATGGGTGATGACCACCAGACTGCCTTTGAACGTCGTCAGCAAATCTTCCAGCCAGGCGATGCTGTCCAAATCCAAATGGTTGGTGGGTTCATCCAACAGCAGCACATCGGGCTCTTGCACCAAAGCCCGAGCCAGGGCCACGCGTTTGACGGTGCCGCCAGATAAAGTGCCCATCAGGGCTTGGGGCTGCAAACGCAAACGTTGCAGGGTTTCGTTCACCCGCTGCTCCAAATTCCAACCATGGTGCGTTTCGATCAAGTTTTGCAAATGATCCAAATCGCCTTCGCCGCGCTCAAAGCTGGCGAGCCATCCTCGCACTTGATCCAGCCCGCTGGCGACCGCATCAAACACCGATTGATGCCCGTCAAAGCGCGCCTCTTGCTCGACATGCGCACGCCGCAAGCCCTGAGACACTTGTACCAAGCCATCATCTGGCATCTCAAGGCCAGCCAAGATGCGAAGCAAAGAGGATTTGCCGGCCCCGTTGCGACCAATCAGCCCCACGCGCTCGTGCTCGGCCAAAGAGAAATCCACCTTGTCCAGCAAGGGCCAGTGTCCATAGGCCAATTGGGCCTGTTGCAGGGTGATCCAACTCATGCGGTCATTATCTGGGCTGGGTCATGAACAGGTCTTTTAAAAATATTTCCCCAAAAAGCTTGCCAACCCCATGAAGCTGTGGTTAGAATACAAGGCTTCGCTGCTGAAAACCGATAGGCGACAGCCCCAAGTTCAAAGTCAGCAGCAAAGAAAAAATTTCTTGAGTGTTGACAAATCAGTTTTTTCTGTGTCATAATTCAAGGCTCTGCTGAAAACGGCAAAGCTCACAAATCAAAACGATTTCAATGCGCGCTGATTCAGCAAAGACCCCGACAGTTGACAGGTTATTTAAAAGCATGTCATAATCGAGGGCTCTGCTAAACACTGAGTTGTTTGCAAAAATTGCCAAGCGGCATCGACCGCAGTGCAATAGGGTTCATTAAAAATCTACAGCCGATAAGCGTGGGTGTTTTAAGGCGATTGCCATGGTTCTAGTAACCAGAGTCGAAAGACTCTTTAAAACACTCATGAGAATAGAAGTGAAGTTCACTTCAATTCCGTTTTTATGAGTAATTCAAGATCGAACTGTAGAGTTTGATCCTGGCTCAGATTGAACGCTGGCGGAAT
>CAWUNN010000077.1:0-7602 GCA_963923185.1 uncultured Limnohabitans sp.
TGGGCGTGGCCGAGTCAGTCAACGCGATCAAAGACGGAAAGATCGATGCGTTTTTCTGGGTCGGTGGACTGCCTACTGCCGCCGTGACCGATTTGGCCAACACACCAGGGATCAAAATCAAGATGGTCGATCATGCCGAGGCTGTGGCGGCCATGAACAAAAAATACGGCAATTTGTACATTGAAGATGTGATCCGCAAAGACATGTACAAAGGCATGGACCGTGACAACCATCAAGCCACCGTGATGAACATTTTGGTGGCGCATGAAAACATGGATGAAAAAACCGCTTACAACATCGTCAAAACCATGTTTGAAAAACGCGATGACTTGATCGCCGCCCACAAAGAGGCCACCAATTTGCGACTGAACGATCAAAAACAATCGGCCACCTCCGTGCCATTTCACCCTGGCGCTTTGCGCTACTTTGCCGAAAAAGGCATCAAGGTCAACTGATCCATGAACGCAAACACCAGCGTGCCCCACAGCGACACGCAGGTCAGTGCCCAAGCGCTGGCCCAAGCCGAGTCTTACATCGAAGCCGAAGAGGGCGCGGCCAACCAATTTCATGGCCGCTTGGCCGCACTGATCACTTTGATGGCGGTGGCCATGTCGGTGTTTCACTTGTACAGTGCCTATGCCATCGTGCCCACTCAGGTCTTGAGGCCGCTGCACGTCAGCATGGTGCTGGTGTTGACTTTTCTGATGTTCCCAGTGGCTGCACGCTTTAGGCATCGGATCATGTTCTGGGATTGGCTGGCCGTGGGCCTGTCGATGGCGGTGGTGTGGTACCTGATTCAAGGTGGTGATGACTTCACCGATCGCAACACCATGCCCGAGACCTGGGACATCTTTTTTGGGTTGGTGTTGATGGGACTCATTCTCGAGGCCATGCGACGCACCAACGGTTGGGTCATGCCCGTGATCACCCTGGCTTTCATGGCCTATGCCCTGGCGGGTCCTTGGTTGCCGGCCCCTTGGACTCACAAGGGCTACGATGTGGGGCGCTTGGTGGGCGTGTTGTACATGACACTTGAGGGCATTTATGGCTCTGCTGTCGATGTATCGTCTTCGTTGATCATCTTGTTCACCATCTTTGGTGCCTTTTTACAGTACTCAGGGGCTGGCAAGTTCTACATTGACTTTTCGTTTGCGGCCATGGGTGGCAAGCCTACGGGGGCTGGGCGCACCGTGGTGTTGGCTTCTTTTTTATTGGGTGGCCCTTCGGGCTCGGGCGTGGCCACCACGGTCACTTTGGGGGCTGTGGCCTATCCCATGTTGGCCAAAGTCGGCTACGAACGCAATGCCGCAGGCGGATTGCTGTCAGCCGGCGGATTGGGCGCGATCATTTCGCCACCTGTTTTGGGTGCGGCGGCTTTTTTGATTGCCGAGTTCTTAAAGATCTCGTATCTGGATGTGTTGTTGATGGCCGTGATCCCGACGGGCTTGTTTTACTTGGCCCTGTTTCTCATGGTCGAGATCGATGCCCGCAAATACGCCATGCACCGTGGCAGCATCGCACCCGTGGACACGCTGTGGAACTTGACCCGCAAATACTGGTTCCATTTTTTGTCGCTGATCTCGATTGTGATTTTCATGGCTTTGGGTTTTTCACCCATCATGTCGGTCTTTTGGGCCACCATCGTCTCAGGCCTGACCAGTTTGCTGCGTGCCGACACCGCTTTGCTGCCCTATGACTTATTGGGTCGAGGCGATGGCACACCGTGGCTGAAGCGTTTTTGGCACTCGGGCCTGATCAAAGCCCTAGAAAGTGGCTCGGTGGGGGTGCTCAATGTGGGTGCCACTTGCGCCGGCGCAGGCATCATCGTGGGTGTGGTGACTTTGACGGGTTTGGGTTTGAAGTTCAGCGGCATCGTCATTGACTACGCTTCAGGCTCTTTGTTCTTGACAGCGGTGTACACGTCTTTGGTGGTGTGGATTGTGGGTTTGGCCGTGCCAGTCACCGCCAGTTACATCATTTGCGCGGTGATTGCAGCCCCTGCCTTGATCAAATTGGGTGTGCCAGAGTTTGCGGCCCACATGTTCATCTTTTACTACGCGGTGCTGTCAGAGGTGTCGCCCCCGACGGCCTTGTCGCCTTTTGCTGCAGCTGCCATCACCGGTGGTGACCCGTACAAGACCACCTTGCAGTGTTGGAAATACACCTTGCCGGCTTTTTTGGTGCCCTTCATGTTTGTGTTGGACCCCAGTGGCCAAGGCCTGTTGTTGATGGGCAGCACTCAAGCTTTGGCCAGTGCCGAATGGGGTTCGATTGCGATGGTGACGATCACCGCGGCCATGGGGGTGGCTTCGTTGGCTGTGGGTTTGCAAGGCTGGGCCTGGTTGAAAACCACGTGGTTTGAGCGCATGGTGTTCATCGTTTCAGGTTTTGCTTTGGTTTACCCGGGTGTTTGGGCCGATGGCATCGGCTTTGGCGGCGTTGCTGTGGCTTTGGTCTCGCAATACTGGCGCAGTCGCTCCAAACAGGCCTTGGCCGGTTGATCAAGACAGGCTTTTTTGCGCCTCGGCCTTGCGGGCAAATTCGGCCCGCAAGGCTTTGAGTTTTTCACGCGGGTCTTCTTGCGTGGTTTGAGCGTCCAGTTGCATTTCGGCAATGAAGCGGCTGGGCAAGGCGCTGACCATGTCGCGCCCTTTTTTACGTTTGCGACACCAACTGGCCAACAAGGTGCGCTGAGCTCGGGTGATGCCCACGTACATCAGTCGACGCTCTTCTTCCAGGCGAGCACCGAATTGCTCGTCTACAGCCTCTGTTTCTTCTGACGTGGCGGTGCGACGGGCTTCTTTGTGAAACGGCAAGACCCCATCATTGATGCCCACCAACATCACATGCGGCCACTCAAGGCCTTTGGCGGCATGCAAGGTCGACAAAGTCACCACGTTTTGATCTTGCTCTTTCTCGCTCAGGCTCGAGATCAATGACACGGTTTGGATCACTTCAAGCAAAGTTTGTGGGGCGCTGGTCAATTGCGCACCCGCCACGTCTTGCACCTGTCCACCACAGCGTTGCGCCATCCAAGCGACAAAGTCTTGCACATGGCTCCAACGGGCATCGGCCAACTTGGGGCTGTCTTCTTGCTCTCGCAGCCAAGCCTCATAGCCGATATCGGTCAACCAATGGGTCAAAAACTGTTGGGCTTGCTCGTGACCAGTCGAATGTCGGGCGCGGTACTCCAGGTCATTGATCAATCGCCCAAATTCTTGCAGGCTGGCCAATGGACGGGCCGACAGCACGCTGGGCAAACTGTGACTGAACAGTGCTTCAAACAGACTCAGCTTGTACTGGTTGGCAAACGTACCCAGATTTTGCAGGGTTTGGTGGCCGATGCCCCGCTTGGGTGTGGTGGCCGCACGAACAAAGGCTGGATCGTCGTCGTTGTTAGAGATCAGCCGCAACCAAGCACACAGGTCACGAATTTCAGCGCGATCAAAAAAGCTCTGGCCACCTGAGACTTTGTATGGAATTTGGGCCTTGCGCAAGGCCTGCTCCAACACCCGTGCTTGGTGATTGGCTCGATAAAGCACGGCAAAGTCTTTCCATTCGACCGCAGTTTGCATGCCATGGCCTGCGCGCAAAGATTGGATACGCGCCACCACGCGCTCGGCTTCGTGTTCTTCGTGATCGCACTCGATCACCCGCACGGGTTCGCCTTCACCCAATTCTGAAAACAAAGTTTTGGGAAACAACTTGGGGTTGGGTTGAATCAGATGGTTGGCGGCCCGCAAGATGGCGCTGGTTGAGCGGTAGTTTTGTTCCAACTTGACCACTTTCAATTGGGCAAAGTCTTGTGGCAATCGGCGCAAATTGTCCAAGGTGGCGCCACGCCAACCATAAATCGATTGGTCATCGTCGCCCACTGCGGTCAATCGCGCGTCCTGTCGATGCGCTTGATTGACCAGCCATTTCAGCAACTCATATTGGGTGGCATTGGTGTCTTGGTATTCGTCTACCAGCACATGACCCACCTGTTGCTGCCAGCGTTGGCGTACCTCGGGGTGATCGCGCAGCAACTTCAAAGGCAAACCAATCAGATCATCGAAATCCACGCTTTGGTAGGCACTCAAACGCTCTTCGTAGCGCGCCATGATTCGAGCAATCAGCGCCTGTTCATCGTTTTGAGCTTGAGCAGCGGCTGCCACGGCATCCAAGCCCATGTTTTTCCACTTGGAGATGGTCCATTGCCACTGGCGTGCGGTGGCTGCATCGGTCGTGCCCCCTGCGTCTTTGAGCAAGCTGGTCACATCATCGGTGTCCAAAATGCTGAACTGGGGTTTCAGTCCCAAGGCCGCCCCGTCTTGTCGCATCATGCGCACGCCCAGGGCGTGAAAGGTGCAAATCAAAACCTTTTGAGCCTCTTTTCCCACCAAGCTTTTGGCACGCTCTCGCATCTCTGCTGCGGCCTTGTTGGTGAAGGTGATGGCGGCAATGCGCTCGGGCTCTAGACCCGCTTGAATCAAGCGGGCAATCTTGTGGGTGATCACCCTGGTTTTGCCTGAACCGGCACCCGCCAGCACCAAGCAGGGACCATGCAAGTGATTCACCGCTTCGTGTTGAGCCAAATTCAGACCAGAGGACATGGGGTAAGTTTCAAAGGGGCAAAGTGGGCGATCATAACGGGCACAATGACGGCATGTTCGAAGTTTTGTCGGTCACATTTCCTTTTTTCGCGCTGGTGTTGGCGGGTCATGTCTCCACCGTGCGTCGCATGCTGCCCATTGAAGCCATCCCCGGCTTGAACACCTTTGTGCTGTATTTCGCCTTGCCCTGCATGCTGTTCAGATTTGGCGCTGACACGCCTTTGGCCAAGCTGCTGGATGCACCCTTGTTTTTGACTTACTTGGGGTGTGCTTTGTTGCTGTTGGCATTTGCCTTGGCTGTCAGCTTGAATCGGCGGGTGCGCTGGAACGATGGTGCGTTTGGGGCCTTGGTGGCGGTATTCCCCAATACGGGCTTCATGGGGGTGCCCCTGCTGTTGGCCTTGCTGGGTGCTTCGGCGGTGGGGCCGGCGATTGTGACCATCACCATCGATTTGGTGATTTGCACCTCTTTGTGCATCGCTTTGTCTCGCCTGGATGCGGCTGGCACGCATGGGGCCGCCGTGGCATTGCGCAATGCACTCAAGGGCGTTTTGATCAACCCCATGCCATGGGCCATTGGCCTGGGTGCGCTGACTTCGGGCCTGCACCTGAAGTGGCCCGAGCCGGCTTTGAAAACCGTGGCCTTGATGGCCGATGCCGCCTCGCCCGTGGCTTTGTTCACTTTGGGCGCTGTCTTGGGAAGGTCTACTTTGCGCAGTCGCGCGGCCCGCAAAAACAACAGCGCCCACCAAGCTGCGCCATGGACAGATCATGGGCACATGGTGTGGATCAAGTTGGTGTTGCATCCGATGTTGGTGTTTGCGCTGGGCAGTGCAGTCATCCAGATGGGGGTGGCCCTGGATCCTTACGCCTTGCAAGTGGCTGTGTTGGTGGCGGCTTTGCCCAGTGCCAGCAACGTGGTGGTGCTGGCCGAGCGCTTTGCCGCAGACAGCGGTCGCATCGCCCGAATCGTCTTGGAGTCTACGGCTTGCTCGTTTTTGACTTTTTCTGCCGTCGTGGCTTGGCTGAAGTAAGCGCAGTCGTTGCGCACCGCGGCTGAGATCTGATGGGCGACAGTTCGCAGGCTTTCAGCGACATTCAGATCGATTGAGGGTCAATGTCCACCGCCCAACGCTTGATGCGCTTGTGGCGCAAGCGAGACTCGTGCAAGACCCCACTCCAGGCATTCAAAAAGGCCTGCAAGGCGGGCCGATGACTGGACTCGATCAGCATTTGAGCACGTTCGAGCTGAGCGACTTTTTGCATCGCCATCGGCACCGGCGGGTACAAGGTGACCTGCTCTGCGCACAGACTCAAACCTTGGTTGCGGACTTCCTCGAGGTAGGTCAAAGCCTCTGACAAGAGGGGCGCTTCGGCTCTTAACAAGGCCTGGTGGGTGTAGGGTGGCATGCCTGCAGCCTCTCGCTCTTTGAGTTGCTCAGCAGCAAATCCGGGGTAATCGTGCCGCTTCAATGCCGCAAACATGGGGTGATCAGGTTGTCGGGTCTGAATCCAAACTTGAGGCGGCAACGCCCCTTCGGCCCGTGCCTCACGCCCAGCGCGCCCCGCAGCTTGCAACAGCAAGTCAAACATGCGCTCGGGGGCTCGGAAGTCTCCAGAAAACAAAGCACCGTCAGGGTCGGCCACCACCACCATGCCCATGCGCCTGAAATCATGACCTTTGGCAATCATCTGGGTGCCCACCAACACATCGATGTCTCCGGCATGGACGGCGCTGAGTTGATTCTGCAAACTGCCCTTGAGTCGTGTGCTGTCGGCATCCATGCGCATCACCGCATAAGGCCTGCCAGTGGGGTGTGGCTGTTGGGCAAACCATTGCTCAAGGTGGTCTTGCAACTGCTCGGTTCCACGCCCTTGCCAACCTAAGTCCAGGTTGCCGCACGAGGGACACATGCGCGGCACTCGGTGCGTCAGGCCACAATGGTGGCAACGCAAAGTGCGATCTTCTTTGTGAAATACCCGATAGGCGCTGCAATGTGGGCACTGACTTTTCCAGTCACAATCGCTGCACACCAGGACCGGCGCCCAACCTCTTCGATTGAGCAGCACCATCACTTGCTCACCCTGGTCCACGCGCTGGCGCATCGCGTCCAGCAACGATGGGGCAAACAAGGTGCCTTTGGGCATCAAGCGCATGTCGATGCACCGGATATCGGGCATGGCCGCTTGTCCCACCCGACTGGGCATGGCCAATCGCAAATACCTGCCGCCTGGGTCAGCACCTTGTGCGGGTCGGCTTTGGTGCCAACTCTCAAGCGATGGGGTGGCTGAGCCCAAAATCACCTGGATGCCTTCTTGGTGGCCACGGTAAACCGCCAAATCACGGGCTGAATAGCGAGCGCCTTCTTGTTGCTTGTAACTGGGGTCGTGTTCTTCATCCACCACCATCAATTTCAGATGGGGCAGCGATGCAAACACGGCCAACCGGGTGCCCAGTACGATGCGGGCATGGCCCAGGTGAGCAGCCAACCAGGCCGCCAACCGCTGCGCCGGCGACATGGCACTGTGCATGCACACCACACTGCCAGCACCCAACCAGCCTTCTAGACGTGACCTGACACGATGTTCAAGCTGGGGTGTCAAATTGATTTCGGGCACCATGATCAGGGCCTGGGCTTGCGGGTCGTGTTCAAGGACATCCATGACACGTCGCAGGTACACCTCGGTTTTGCCGCTGCCGGTGCTGCCAAACAGCAAAGCAGTGCGCTGTTGCGCATGGCTTTGTTGCAAGGTGTGCAGCACCTGGGCTTGCTCTGGGGTGGGCAAGGGTACTGAATCAAAGGATGCGACTGCAGGGGGCGCCACCGATTTGGCTTTTTTCAGCCTTCGGTTGAGTTGGTCTTTGGACAGGGTGCGCAATTGGGGTGGCAAGGCTTGCAGGGCCATTTCACCCAAGCTGCGTTGGTAATACGAGGCCGCAAACCGAACCAGCTGACGCCAGTGCTCATTCAATTCGGGCAATTCATCCCAAACTTCCAGCACCGGC
>CAWUNN010000078.1:0-7546 GCA_963923185.1 uncultured Limnohabitans sp.
TTCTCGAGTTTTTCGAGTCCAAGGGCCATACCGTGGTCGCCTCAAGCCCCTTGGTCCCTGGCAATGACCCCACGCTGATGTTCACCAATTCAGGCATGGTCCAGTTCAAAGACGTGTTCTTGGGCACCGACCGCCGCAGCTATGTGCGAGCCGCTTCGGTGCAGGCGTGCTTGCGCGCTGGGGGCAAACACAACGATTTGGAAAACGTGGGTTACACCGCTCGCCACCACACCTTTTTCGAGATGATGGGCAACTGGTCCTTTGGTGACTACTTCAAACGCGAATCTCTGAAATGGGCTTGGGAGTTGTTGACCCAGGTGTACCAATTGCCCGCTGAGCGTTTGCTGGCCACGGTGTACTCTGAAGACCAAGAAGCCTATGACATCTGGACCCAAGACATCGGCTTACCTCCCGAGCGCGTGATCCGCATCGGCGACAACAAGGGCGGGCGCTACAAGAGCGACAACTTCTGGATGATGGCCGACACCGGACCGTGTGGGCCTTGTTCTGAAATTTTCTACGACCACGGCCCCCACATTCCCGGCGGCCCCCCTGGCAGTCCCGAGGAAGACGGCGATCGTTTCATCGAAATTTGGAACAACGTGTTCATGCAGTTTGAAATGCACGAAGACGGCTCGGTCACCCCTTTGCCAGCCCCTTGTGTGGACACGGGCATGGGACTTGAGCGCTTGGCAGCCATTTTGCAAGGTGTGCACAGCAACTATGAAATCGACTTGTTTGATCGTTTGATCCGTGCTGCTGCCCGCGAGACCGGTTGCCCAGACTTGCACAGCCCCAGCTTGCGCGTCATTGCCGATCATTTGCGCGCCACTTCTTTCTTGATCGCCGACGGTGTCATCCCCAGCAACGAGGGTCGTGGGTACGTTCAGCGACGGATCGTGCGCCGCGCCATTCGCCATGGGTACAAGTTGGGTCGCAAGTCCCCTTTCTTTTACAAATTGGTGCCTGAATTGGTCGGCTTGATGGGCGACGCCTATCCCCACCTCAAAGCCAATGCCCTGCGCATCGCCGAGGTGTTGCAAGCCGAAGAAGAGCGCTTTTACGAGACCTTGGAAAATGGCATGCAAATTCTCGATGCAGCCTTGGATCAGGGGGTGCAGTTGTTGCCTGGCGATATCGCTTTCAAGTTGCACGACACCTATGGCTTTCCGCTGGATTTGACCAACGATGTGTGTCGCGAGCGCGGTGTCAAGGTCGATGAGCAGGGCTTCACCGCCGCCATGAATCGCCAAAAAGAACAAGCCCGTGCCGCGGGCAAGTTCAAAATGGACAAAGCCCTTGATTACGCAGGTGCTGGCAATGCATTTGTCGGCTATGACCATTTGCAAGCCAACGCCCGAGTGTTGGCCTTGTATGCAGATGGCTCACCCATCGAAGAACTCCAATCGGGTCAAACGGGCGTGGTCGTGTTGGACACCACACCCTTTTATTCAGAATCAGGTGGGCAGGTGGGTGACTGTGGCGACATCATGGCCAACGCCACCCACTTTGAAGTTCAAGACACCCAAAAAATCAAAGCCGACGTGTTTGGGCACCATGGCAAGTTGATCCAAGGTCGCCTGAAAGTCGGCGACTCGGTTCAGGCACAAGTCAACACCCCAGCGCGCGCCGCCACCATGCGCAACCACAGCGCCACCCACCTCATGCACAAAGCCTTGCGCGAGGTGTTGGGCAGCCATGTTCAACAAAAAGGATCATTGGTCACCCCTGAGCGCACCCGATTTGACTTTGCTCACCACGCACCTGTGACGCCAGAGCAAATTCAACAGATCGAGGCCTTGGTCAACACCGAAGTGCTGACCAATGCCGCCACCCAAGCTCGGGTGATGGACATCGAATCGGCCCAAAAAACCGGCGCCATGATGTTGTTTGGTGAGAAATACGGTGAGACCGTTCGCGTGCTCGACATCGGATCCAGCCGCGAACTGTGCGGCGGCACCCACGTCAAAGCCACCGGTGACATCGGTTTGTTCAAAATCTTGGCCGAGTCTGGCGTGGCCGCGGGCGTGCGACGCATCGAAGCCGTCACGGGCCAAAACGCCTTGGCCTACCTGCAAGGCCTTGAGCACACCGTCGCGCAAGCCGCTCAGATGCTCAAAACCCCAGCCGATCAACTGCAGGGCCGCATTGGCCAGGTGTTGGATCAGGTGCGCGGCCTTGAAAAAGAGCTGGCTGCGCTCAAAGGCAAATTGGCCAGTGCCCAAGGAGACGAACTGCTCAACCAGGCTGTCGAGGTCAAAGGCATCCAAGTGCTGGCGGCCCAACTCCATGGCGCAGACGCCAAGGTCTTGCGCGAGACCTTGGACAAACTCAAAGACAAACTCAAAACAGCGGCCATCGTGCTGGCCACGGTAGACGGCGGCAAAGTGCAAATTGCAGCCGGTGTCACGGCCGACAGCACCGCCAAAGTCAAAGCCGGTGAATTGGTCAATTTTGTCGCCATGCAAGTGGGCGGCAAAGGCGGCGGCAAGCCCGACATGGCCATGGCTGGAGGCACCCAACCTGATGCATTGCCACGGGCTTTGGCCAGTGTTCGCGATTGGGTGGCGGGCCAACTTTGATGACCTCTGGTGACCCACCTGCAGGTGTTCAACACCCCCGTGCGATCCGCAGCTTTGTGCGCCGTGCAGGTCGCATCACCACCGGCCAGACCAAAGCCTTCGCCAACTTGGGGCCTCAGTTTTTGTTGTCCCATCAAACCCATGCGATCGATGCCGATGCTTGCTTTGGTCCTGATCTGAAGGGGCAAGCCTTGGTCCTTGAAATCGGTTTTGGCATGGGCGAAGCCACGGCTCACATCGCCCAAGTCATGCCGCAAACGCGTTTCCTGTGCTGTGAAGTCCACCAGCCCGGCGTGGGGGCTTTGCTCAAACGCATCGGCGAGCAGGGCTTGCGCAACATCCGCATCGTGGCCCACGATGCAGTCGAAGTCATGCGTGACATGATCGCGCCTGAATCGCTCGATGGCGTCCATTTGTTTTTCCCAGACCCGTGGCACAAAAAACGCCACCACAAAAGGCGCCTGGTCCAGCCCCCCTTGGTCCATCAACTGGCCTTGCGCCTCAAACCGGGCGGCTACATCCACATGGCCACCGATTGGTTGCCCTATGCCGAACAAATGGTCCAGGTCTTGTCGGCCGAACCCTTGCTGACCAACACCTCTCAACACCCTGAGGGCTGGGCCGACAAACCCCACTACCGCCCCCTCACCAAATTTGAAAACCGCGGCCTGCGACTCGGCCATGGTGTCCGCGACCTCGTCTTCCAAAAAAAATAATTGGGGTCAGACCCCAATTATTTGTTGCTTTTTGGCTAAATTGGGGTCAGACCCCAATTATTTAAGAACAGGCGGGCTTGGCGCAGGCAAGCTGCCGGGTCGGTCAGATCCAGGGCCTGAGCGCCATTTTGTTTCGAGAGCTTTTCTCCGTTGGGGCCCAAGACCAAGGGGACATGCAGGTAGCGGGGGGTAGGCAAGCCCAGGGCCTTTTGCAGCAGCACTTGGCGTGCGGTGTTGTCCATCAAGTCCATGCCTCTGACCACATCGGTGACGCCTTGCGCGGCATCGTCGACCACCACGGCCAGTTGGTAGGCCCAACAACCATCGGCACGGCGCAGCACAAAGTCACCCACCGCCTCGCTCACATGCTGTGATTGGGCTCCGTGGTGTCGATCGAACCAGCTCACCTGGGGCTCTAGCCCCAGGTCGTGTGACACCCGATGGACATTCAAACGCCAGGCCCGTCCTGTGCGTCCTGCCAAGCCGTTGCGGCAGGTGCCAGGGTAGATGGCGTTGGCGTGGCGCGGGGTTTCATGTCCTGCAGCCAGCAATGCACGCTCGATGTCGCTGCGCGAGCAAGCACAGGGGTAGGCCCAACCACGCTGGATCAGTTGGTTCAAGGCTTGCTCATAAAGCGCGGTTCGTTCTGATTGCCGCACCACCTCGCCATCCGCAGACAATCCCAAGGCATCGAGTTGGCGCAAGATTTCTTGACTGGCACCAGGGACACAGCGCGGTCCATCGACGTCTTCGATGCGCACCAACCAACGGCCCTGATGTGCCCGGGCATCGTCGTGGCTGGCCAATGCGGCCACCAACGAGCCTTGGTGCAACGCGCCGGTAGGCGAGGGTGCAAAACGACCGACATAAGGTGCAGACATGGCAGAACTCTAACTCACCGCAGGCATTAAACTGATGCCTTCAAGGTAGCTTCACATGATCACCATCAGACCTTCACTCGAGCGCGGATTTGCCGATCACGGTTGGTTGAAATCGTTTCACAGCTTTTCTTTTGCGGGCTATCACGACCCGCGTCACATGGGGTGGGGTAATTTGCGCGTCATCAATGAAGACCGCATCGCGCCAGGCACAGGGTTTGGCACGCACGGTCATCGCGACATGGAAATCATCAGTTATGTCTTGTCGGGTGAGTTGGCCCACCGTGACAGCATGGGCCATGTCAAAGGCATACCGCCGGGTGATGTGCAGCGCATGAGCGCTGGACGTGGCGTGATGCACAGCGAGTTCAACCATGCCAAAGATCAGCAGACCCATTTTTTGCAAATTTGGATCTTGCCCAATGTCCAAGGCATTGAGCCTGGTTATGAGCAAAAAACCATTCCACCCGAGCAAAAACGTGGTCGCCTGGCTTTGGTGGCCTCACCACAAGGCAGCGAGCATGGCGTGCGCATCCATGCCGATGCGCATCTGTGGGCCGGTTGTTTCGACGGCCCTGAGCATGATCAATTGGCCTTGGACCCAAAGCGTCTGGCCTACGTTCATGTGATTCAAGGGCAATTGAGCGTCAATGGCCATAGATTGCAAGGCGGAGACGCCTTGTTGATGCAATCTGAGTCAGCGCTTCGTCTCGAGGCAGGCCAAAGCGCCGAGGTGTTGGTGTTCGATTTGGCCCCTTAGTGGGTGGGGTCTTGATGCTTCACAGAATCAGTGGCTGGGACTGAGGTCGCTGTGCAAGGCTTCGCGTTCGTCAAACACAAAACATTCGCCTTGATAGTGGGCGTTTCCCACTTCTTCAAAATATTTCAAGATACCACCATCGATTTGATAGACCGATTTCAGACCCAGCTCTTGCAGGTAAATGGCCGCTTTTTCGCATCGGATGCCGCCGGTACAGTATGAAATCACAGTTTTGTCTTGGAGTTCAGGCCAGTGTTCTAGGGCGGCTTGAGGAAACTCACTGAATTTTGAAATTCGCCAGTCGATCGCCCCAACAAAGCCCCCCACATCCACCTCAAAGGCATTTCGGGTGTCCAAAGTCACCACCTCACGACCCTGATCATCGTGTCCTTGATCCAGCCAACGTTTGACGATCGAGGGTGAGATGGCTGGCGCTCGACCCAAAGCGGGTCGAATGGTGGGGTGGTTCATGCGGATGATCTCGTTTTTGACCTTGACACGCAATCGCTTAAAGGGCTGATGGCTTGACCAACTTTCTTTGGCTTGCAGTGCGGCCAGCCTGGGGTCGGTGCGCAGATCGTCAAGCCACTGCCGCACGGCAGGGGCAAGACCTGCCAAAAACAAATTGATGCCCTCGGTGGCCAACAACACCGTGCCCTTGAGCTGCAGCGTCTGTGCACGCTCAAAAAGCACCGGGCGCAGCTCAGCTGCATCAGGCAATTCGACGAATTGGTAAGCAGAAATATTGAGAATGTCAGCCACAATGCATTGTAAGTCGGCCCTAAAATGATTCCCATGTTCGTGCATTTGCGTCTCCATTCAGAGTTTTCCATCGTCGATGGCACCAATCGCATCGAATCGGTGATCCAAGCTGCAGCCGCAGACGGTCAGCCGGCCTTGGCCATCACCGACCTCAAC
This sequence comes from uncultured Limnohabitans sp., assembly GCA_963923185.1. Lineage (GTDB taxonomy): Bacteria > Pseudomonadota > Gammaproteobacteria > Burkholderiales > Burkholderiaceae_C > Limnohabitans. The sequence continues at coordinate 5,855 of CAWUNN010000078.1, forward strand.
AACTTGTTTGGGGCCATCAAGTTTTACAAAGAAGGGCGTGCCAAGGGCGTCAAGCCCATATTGGGCGCCGAGGTGGTGGTCGAGGGCTTGGGGGCAGACCCTGCGGTGACCCAGCGCCTGGTTTTGTTGGTTCAAAACCATGCGGGTTACCTGAATTTGTGTCAGTTGTTGGCCTTGGGTTGGACCACGAATGTGGTGCGTGAACAATCGGTCTTGAAATGGACCTGGTTGGAGCAGCACAACGAAGGCTTGATGGTGTTGTCTGGGGCCCAAGCCGGATCGTTGGGGCAGGCTTTGCTGCAAGACGATGTCAGCCGTGCGCGTGAAATCGCATTGAAAATGGCCGGTGCATTTGCGCATCGCTTTTACATCGAGTTGCAACGTGCGGGTCGTGCCGACGACGAGCCGCATGTGCAAGCTGCTGTGCAGTTGGCTGCTCGATTGAATCTGCCGGTGGTGGCGACTCACCCTGTGCAGTTCACCACGCCAGAAGATTTTGAAGCGCATGAGGCCCGCGTCTGTATTTCAGAGGGTGAAATGCTGGCCAATCCACGTCGACCGCGCAAATTCACTCGCGAGCAATATTTCAAAACGGCAGAGCAAATGCTTGAGTCGTTTGCCGATGTCCCCTCAGCTTTGGCCAACAGTGTGGCCATTGCCAAGCGTTGCAACCTGAGCTTGAATCTGGGCAAGCCTCAATTGCCCGATTACCCCACCCCTGAAGTCGATGGCCGGCGCCTGAGCATTGAAGAATACTTTCGCCATGCTTCACAACAAGGTTTGAAAGAGCGAATGCTTCAGTTGTTTCCCGACGCGGCGCAGCGAGAACAACAACGAGCCACCTACGAGTCCCGTTTGGAGTTTGAGATCGACATCATCCTCAAAATGGGGTTTCCTGGTTACTTTTTGATCGTGGGGGACTTCATTCACTGGGCCAAACACCATGGTTGTCCGGTCGGCCCAGGTCGCGGTTCAGGGGCGGGCTCTTTGGTGGCCTATGCATTGGGCATCACCGATCTTGATCCATTGCGCTACAACTTGCTGTTTGAGCGTTTTTTGAATCCAGAGCGGGTCTCGATGCCTGACTTTGACATTGACTTTTGCCAGGCCAATCGCGACCGCGTGATTGAATATGTCAAAGAAAAATACGGTCGCAACGCCGTCAGTCAAATTGCCACCTTCGGCACCATGGCGGCCCGCGCCGCGATTCGCGATGTCGGCCGAGTGTTGGACATGAGTTACAACTTTTGTGACGGCATCTCCAAGCTGATTCCCAACAAGCCGGGGCAGCACATCACCATCGCTGATGCCATCGCAGCCGAGCCGCAATTGGCCGAACGCTTGCAAAAAGAAGAGGATGTGCGCACGCTCATCGAGCTTGCGCAAAAACTCGAAGGCTTGTCGCGCAATGTCGGCATGCACGCCGGGGGTGTCTTGATTGCGCCGGGTCAATTGACTGACTTTTGTCCGCTTTATCAGCAACCCGGCAGTGAATCGGCCGTCAGTCAGTACGACAAAGACGATGTGGAAGCGGCTGGACTGGTCAAGTTTGACTTCTTGGGCTTGGCCACATTGACCATCTTGGAGCACGCTCGTGACTTGATCAGGAGCCGCCATGCAGGGCAAGAAAACTTCAACTTTGAGCACATTCCACTGGACGATGCCAGCACCTATCGCCCTGTCTCTTATACA
>CAWUNN010000079.1:0-7539 GCA_963923185.1 uncultured Limnohabitans sp.
GGAATCTGATGGCCCCACCAAAGTTGGCGCGAGATGCACCAGTCTTGGATGTTGTCCATCCACTGGTTGTAGGTGTTGATCCAGTTTTCAGGCACAAAGCGCACCTGCCCACTTTGGACGGCATCGATGGCTTTTTGGGCGATGCTCTTGCCACTGGTGTCACCTTCACCGATTTTGTTCATGGCCACAAACCATTGATCGGTCAGCATCGGCTCGATGACCTGGCCCGTTCGGGCACAACGAGGCACCATCAGTTTGTGCTTTTTGATTTCGACCAGCAAGCCCAAGGCTTGCAAATCGGCCACGATTTGTTTGCGCGCCGCAAAACGATCCAGACCCCGATAAGCCTCTGGTGCCTCGTGGTGAATGGTGGCGTCCAGATTCAAGATGCAAATCACGGGCAGGCCATGACGTTGGCCTACAGCATGGTCATTGACATCGTGTGCTGGAGTGACTTTGACCACCCCGGTACCAAAGGCTTTGTCGACATATTCGTCGGCAATCACAGGCACCAGGCGTTGGGTCAGCGGCAAGCGCACCTGTCGACCCACCAAATGGCTGTACCGTTCGTCTTGCGGGTGCACCATGACGGCGGTGTCGCCCAGCATGGTTTCAGGGCGAGTGGTGGCCACCACCAGGCTCTCGGTGCTGCCTTCTACGGGGTAGCGAATGTGCCACAAAAATCCGTCTTCTTCTTCGCTTTCGACTTCCAGGTCAGACACGGCACTGAGCAGCACCGGATCCCAGTTGACCAAGCGTTTGCCTCGGTAAATCAAGCCTTGCTCATACAAACGAACAAAAGTCTCAGTGACCACCTTGGACAACTTGTCGTCCATGGTGAAATATTCGCGGCTCCAATCGACGCTGTCACCCATGCGGCGCATTTGCCGGGTGATGGTGTGGCCGCTTTGCTCTTTCCATTCCCAAACTTTGGCGACAAAATTTTTGCGCGCCACTTCTGGGGATTCACCCATATCGTGGCGGCTGATGCCTTGTTCTTGTAATTGCCGCTCGACCACGATCTGGGTGGCGATGCCTGCATGATCGGTGCCCGGAATCCAAACCGTGTTGTGCCCCAACATGCGGTGGTAACGGGTCAGACTGTCCATGATGGTCTGATTGAACGCGTGCCCCATGTGCAAAGTCCCCGTGACATTGGGCGGGGGCAGTTGAATGGCAAAACCCGGTTGTCCCGCCTGTGCCTGACCCGTGCCACGGTGGCCAGCCAGGCCGTAACCCCGACGTTCCCACTCTGGGCCCCAGTGACCTTCGATGGCCGCAGGCTCAAATGACTTGGACAGACTTTGCAAGGCGGGTTGCTCGGGCGGGTGGCTCATGGACGTACAGCGAATAAAGGGGGAAAACTTGCATTTTAGTGGGGGGCGTGATGCCCCCTTCAACCATCAGCGAAGGTAGCGCAGGGCCACTAGCAAAGTGGCTGACAAGGCCACCTGGGTCAGATCAAGGTCAAGGCCTGACTCAGACGGTGGACCAGATCGCCGTCGATGCCCTCACCCGTGCAGGCCAAGTAGCTGTCAGGGCGCAGCAGCGCCCAGCGTCGGTCTTGAGCTTGGCAAGCCAAGCGCACATGGCCCAGGTGATCGATCACGTGCTCGCGTGCAGTGGCTCTCAGGCCCGGCTGGGTCACCTGCACCACACGCACCATGGGGCTGCTTTGGGTCAACTGGCGCAACCGAGTGGCTTCAGAAGGTTTGATGTCGCCAAACACCAACAGCAACAAACGGGCATCGGCCCAATCGATCAGCTCAGTCAGTTGGCCCAGACGGTTGGGTGACCACTTGAACGAGACGTTTTGCACAGAAACGCCACCTGCCGCACAAGCCGGACTGCGGCTGTAGGTATTGGCTTCGGCCATGCGTCCGGTGTTGACCATGTTTCGGGCAAAGCGGTGTTTCTTGGCCAAAGACAGCGCCGCTTGGCGAAACATTTGGGCTGCAGGCTCGGTGGGTCGCAAAAAACGCGCGGTGCGATTGGTCACCAAGACATTGCGCTGAGCCGCCTCCAGCCGCTCGTCGTGGTAGGTGTTCAGCAAGGATTCAGGTGCCCAACCGCGGACCACCGCCGCCAGCTTCCAAGCCAAGTTGTCGGCGTCGGCAATGCCAGTGTTGCCGCCACGCGCACCAAAGGGGCTGACCACTTTGGCCGTATCGCCCATGAAGTACACCCGTCCGGCTCTCATTTGGCGCACGCATTGACTGCGGTAGGCATATGGACCCACCCAAACAATGTCACATTGGACATCTTGGCCAAATTGGCGCTGCAGGCGCTCGCGCACCACCTCTTCGCGACTGACTTGGGCTGGGTCTGAATGGGGGGCCATCTGGTAATCGATGCGCCAGACCTCATCACCCATCAAATGTTGCCAAACGGCGCGGTTTTCGTTGAAAGGCGCCTCGATCCAGGTGTGTCGCTCGGTGGGCGGGGTGGTCTTGAATTTCACATCGGCGATGCACCAGCGGTCATCGCCGCGTTTGCCATCGAGCGTGGCCCCCACCCAGGCATGAAATGGGGTGTGAGAACCGGTGGCGTCGATCACATGCTCGGCTTCGATTTGATAGCTGCCCTGCGGTGTTTGCACCGTCAACAAGGCGGTGTGGGCGTTTTGCTCAAAGGCGGTCACACGCGAAGACCATCGCACATCGACGCTTTGTTTTTGCCGATTCAATTCGGCAATGCGCTCCACCAAGTAACCTTCTATGTAGAACTGCTGGATGTTGATGAAAGCCGGTTGGCGGCTGAGATTGAAGGCACTTTGGGCTTTCAAGTCAAAACTGAATACTTCGTCGTGGCCCGCAAAAGTACGGCCCACGCTCCATTCGATGCCTTTGCGTGCGATGCGCTCGAAAATACCGTAGCGCTGAAAGATCTCAAGAGACTTTTGGGTATAACAAATGCCCCTGGAAGAGGCGCCTTTGACTCCCACGGTGTTGTCTTCATCCAGCAAAACCGCCTCGACACCCAATTTGGCCAATCCACAAGCCAGCGTCAAGCCGCTGATGCCCCCGCCCACGATCACCACACGGTGCTGGCCCTTTTTCTGGTTCAGCAACTCGGGCGGGGCCACAAAAGGGTATTCAGGCAGTGCATAGCCCGAGCCCTGCGTGAACTCGTAGCCATTGGTGTAAGCCACCTGGACAAATCGACTGTCTGACAAAGTTGACATGACCACACTCACCCCTACAAAACAGATGAACCCACTATAGCTGAAGGTTTTTCAGCAGCCAACGCCAAGCTTGAGCCAGATCAAACCCTGACTGGGGACGCCCTGAATAGACTTCTTCTATGACGGGGATTAATTCTGGCTATTGGACGCTGTCCTCAAGTGGCATTAACCTATCGTTGTCTTTGACAAACCATCGTCAAAGCTTTTCAACAATCCTTAGGAGATTTTCCATGGCAGCACTCAAAGGCTCCAAAACGGAAGACAACCTGAAAGCCGCCTTCGCTGGCGAGTCTCAGGCCAACCGCCGTTACCTGTATTTCGCAAACAAAGCCGACGTGGAAGGCCAAAATGATGTGGCCGCCTTGTTCCGCTCGACCGCTGAGGGCGAAACTGGCCATGCGCATGGCCACCTCGAGTGGCTGGAGCAGTGTGGCGACCCCGCCACTGGCTTGCCCATCGGATCCACCCGTGACAACCTGGCCGCTGCTGTGGCTGGTGAGACGCACGAGTACACCGACATGTATCCCGGCATGGCCAAAACCGCTCGCGACGAAGGCTTTGACGAAATCGCCGATTGGTTTGAAACCCTGGCCAAAGCCGAGCGTTCACACGCCAACCGCTACGCCAAGGCATTGGCTGAGCTCGCTGACTGATCCGTTTGCGAGTTTCAAGCGTTGGGCGTTGGGCCGAGAGGCCCAGCGCCTTTCTCTTGGTGCTTGCTTGTGATTGCAAGTTCAACACACCCTTGATATGAATTGAAGGACGAATCATCATGGCTCGAGAAGGCAGCTTGGAAGCCCCCACCCGGCATCCGATTGATTGGAAAAATCCAGACTTCTACAACGAGGAAGCCTGTTTGAATGAAATGGAACGCATCTTTGACATTTGTCACGGATGTCGACGTTGTGTGAGCTTGTGCGGCTCGTTTCCTACTTTGTTTGATCTGGTCGATGAAGGCCCCACAGGCGAGTTGGATGGAGTGGACAAAAAGGACTTTTGGAAAGTGGTCGACCAGTGCTATTTGTGCGACCTGTGCTATTTGACCAAATGTCCTTATGTGCCACCGCACGAATGGAACCTGGACTTCCCTCACACCATGCTGCGTGCCAAGGCCATCAAGTTTCAAAAGGGCGAAGTCAGCGCCAGCGAAAAATTCTTGGCATCCACCGACACACACGGCTCTTTTGCTGGCATTCCCATCGTGGTGCAGGCAGTCAATGCCGTCCACAAAACCCAAGCTGCTCGTGGCTTGATGGAGTCGGCCTTGGGGGTGGACCAGCGCGCTTGGCTGCCCTCTTTGGCGACACGAAAATTTCGCTCGACCGCGCCCAAAGCGAAATCCACCCAAGTGGTCGCTGGCGAACGCACGCCCGGCAAAGTGGCGATCTACTCCACCTGCTATGTCAACTACAACGAACCCGGCATTGGCATGGATCTGCTCAAGATCTTGGATCACAACCAGATTCCCTACGAGCTGGTCAGCAAAGAAAAGTGCTGCGGCATGCCCAAATTGGAACTCGGCGATCTGAAGTCGGTCGACCAGAACAAACAAGTCAACATCCCTGTGCTGGCCCAATACGCCAAAGCGGGTTACGCCATTTTGAGCGCGGTGCCCAGTTGCACCCTGATGTTCAAGCAAGAGCTGCCACTGATGTACCCTGAGGACGCAGATGTGCAGGCGGTCAAGGCAGCCATGTGGGACCCCTTTGAATACCTCATGGCCCGCAAGCGCGATGGCTTGCTGCAAACCGAGTTCCCACAGTCGCTGGGCAACATCAGTTATCAGATTCCTTGCCATGGACGGGTGCAAAACATCGGCCGAAAAACCGAAGAGATGCTCAAGATGGTTCCCCACACCACGGTCAACACCATCGAGCGCTGCTCGGGTCATGCGGGCACCTTTGGCGTCAAAAAAGCATTCCATGACCAGGCCATGAAGATCGGCAAACCCGTGGTCAAAGCCATGGCCACCATGAAGGACGGCTCCAAACCCGATCACATTTCTTCCGACTGCCCGTTGGGCGGCCACCATCTGGCGCAAGGCTTTGAGGCACAGGGCTTGCCTGTGCCTGAACTGAATCACCCGCTGACCTTGGTGCGCAAGGCCTATGGCTTGAAATAATGACGGAACACATCATGCAAATCACAGGGCACATCACCCCCGACAACCTCATGACCCTTGAGGCTTATCACAAGTACCGCAAGACCCACAAAGCCGATGTCATTGCGCATCGCAAATTGCGCAGTGTGGCTTTGGGCGAGCACATGACGCTGCAGTTCGAGAGCGAGATGACCATCCGCTATCAGATTCAAGAAATGCTGCGCATCGAAAAGATTTTTGAAGAAGAAGCCATTCAGTCAGAGATCGATGCCTACGCCCCACTGGTGCCCAGCGGCACCAATTGGAAAGCGACGTTGCTGATTGAATACCCCGATGTGAACGAGCGCCGGCGCGAGTTGGCTCGCCTGATCGGTGTGGAAGACCGGGTGTTCATCGAAGTCGAGGGCCATGCTCGGGTGTACGCCATTGCCGATGAGGACTTGGACCGCGAAAACGAAGAAAAAACCTCATCGGTTCATTTCGTTCGTTTTGAATTCACCCCCGAAATGAGTGCAGCGATCAAAGCAGGGGCTCGGGTCAAATTGGGTTGTGACCACACCCACTACCCCTTTCATTGCGACATCGCACCCGAGTCGCTTGCCAGCCTGGCGGGCGACTTGAAGTAAGCTTCAGTTCAACAAAAAGCCTTGGTATCCGTTTTGGACCACCTCTTGGCATTCGCGTCTGTAAACCCCAATTTTGGCCACATAAGGCATGAACACTTTGGGTTTTCCTGGAATGTTTTGACCCAAGAACCAGGATTTGGCCATGGGAAGCAAGGTCTTTTCTGCCGCTTGCTTGACGTGCTCACTCCATCGCTGTTCAGCCTGGCGCTGTGCTTCTATGGTCGTCAATTGATGGTTTTTTAAATGAGCCAAGCAATCCGCTATCCAGTCGACATGGTGCTCAATACCCACAATCATATTGGCCAATACCGATGGACTGCCGGGTCCTGTGATGATGAACAGATTGGGAAACCCAGAGGTCATCAAACCTAAAAATGTCTGTGGTCCATCACGCCAATGATTGGCCAACGAAAGTCCACTTCGACCGCGAATATCGATGGCAAGCAACGCACCACTGAGTGCGTCATAACCCGTGGCACAAACCAGTGCATCCAATGACACCTCTCCCAGGGAATGAATCACCATGCCGTGGGCCGTGAAACGCTGAATGGGTGTTTTTTTCATGTCCACCAAACGTACGTGCGCTTGATTGAAAGTTTCAAAATAACCCGTATCGACACAAATGCGTTTGGTGCCCAAAGGATGATCATTGGGACACAAAGATTGGGCCACCTCGGGGTCTAGCACTGTGGCTCTGATCTGCTTTCTCACGTATTCTGAGATGGTGTCGTTGGAGGACTTGTTGACCATCAAGTCATTGAAGGCGTGCACAAAATTGACACCGCCCTTTCTCCACCGACGTTCGTACTCTTGCTCCCGCTCAGACTCGCTGACTTCACTGGCGGCCTTGGAATTGAACTCATACAGGGTGCCAACCTCACGAGCTCGCTCACGGTGTAGGCGGTATTGGGACTTGAAGGCTTGCTGCTCTGCCTCACTCAAGGGGCCGTTCCAAGCAGGGATGGAGAAATTGGCAGTTCTTTGCAAAACCCACAATTGGGCAGCTTGCTTTGCAATCTGCGGAATGGTCTGAATGCCGGAAGAGCCCGTGCCGATGACGGCCACCTGTTGGCCAGTGAAATCAACAGGTTCATGAGGCCAAGCGCCCGTGTGAAGAATGGGACCTGAAAAATCACCAATGCCTTCAATGTCTGGCAGGCGCGGCACCGACAGTGCCCCGGTGGCCATGATCACGTGGCGACTGCGATACACGCTTGCATCGGCTGTTTGTGCCATCCATGTGCATTGCGCTTCATCAAAGACCAATGACTTCACTCGCGTACCGAAATGAATGTCGCGTTTGAGATCAAAGCGAGAGGCCACATGTTGGATATAGCGCAGGATTTCTGGCTGCGAGGCATAGCGCTCGGACCATTTCCAATCTTGTTCCAATTGGGCGTCAAACGAATACGAATATTGCAAACTCTCTACATCGCAACGGGCACCAGGGTATCTATTCCACCACCACACACCGCCTACATCTTGCGCGGCCTCCAGAACGACCACACTCAATCCCATGGATCTCAATTTGTGCAAGGCATACAAGCCAGCAAAACCAGCACCGATCACCATGGCATCGGAAATTTCTGACGACTTCATGAAATTGAAAGCTTCAAGGTGACCCGCAG
>CAWUNN010000080.1:0-7468 GCA_963923185.1 uncultured Limnohabitans sp.
GTGGGCTCGGAGATGTGTATAAGAGACAGCCCGTGAATGCCTAGGTTTTCCGATCGAGGTCATTTCTGGCCCCGAAGAGGCCCGCCTGATTTACCTGGGTGTGGCGCACTTGCTGCCGCAATCGAGCGAAAAGCGCTTGGTGATTGACATAGGGGGGCGATCCACCGAATTGATCATAGGTCATCACCTCGAGCCCGAAGTCTTGAATTCTTACCGTGTGGGCAGCGTGGCCTGGAGCCAAAAGTTTTTTGCCAATGGCACCCTAGAGGCCGTGGCCTTTGAGCGCGCCCGCATCGCCGCCATGGCCATTTTGGACGAAGCGCTGAGCCATTACGCACAGCCACATTGGGAGGTGGCCTACGGCGCCTCTGGCACCGTGGGTGCGGTGGTTGACGTCCTTGAAAAAGCGGGATGGTCTGCCGGACGGGTCACACGAGAAGGGCTGGAGTGGCTCAAACGCACCTTGATTCGATCCGAGCACATCCAGCGATTGCGCATGGAGGGTCTGAAAGAAGACCGCAAAGCCGTCATCGCAGGGGGCATCAGTGTGCTGGATGCAGTCATGGATTTATTGAACATCAACGAGTTGCATGGCTCGCAAGGTGGCCTCAGGCATGGCGTGTTGTACGACATGCTGGACCACGACACCAAGTCCATCGACGCCCGCAACCAAACCGTGCTGCGCTTGCAGACCACCTTTGGCGTGGACACCAAGCAAGCGCAACGGGTCAGCAAGGTGGCTCGGCATTTTTTAGATCCCTTGTTACAAGGGATGACCCACGACGAGATCCGCAAGCAACAGCGCAACGTCACCTGGGCTGCCCAATTGCACGAAATGGGTCAAGCCATTTCGCACAGCGACTCGCACAAGCATGGCGCTTACATCTTGGACCATGCCGATGTCACGGGTTTTGCCTTGCCTGAGTTGCACCGCCTGGGGCTGTTGGTGCTGGGCCACAAAGGCAAATTGCGCAAGTTGGCCGTCGATCAAGAAGACCGTTCTTTTTTTGTGCAGCTGATGTGCCTGCGTCTGGCGGTGATTTTGTGTCATGCCAGGCGCGACCCTGACCACGAAGCCCTGAGCTTGCAACTGGACCTGAATCAAGAAAAGTTCAGCTTAAAGACCAACCGTGCCTGGGCTGATGAGCACCCTCAGTCGGCCCACTTGCTGCGCGAAGAGACCGTGGCTTGGCAAAAAACCGGCTGGGAATTGGAGTTGACAGGCATGCCGTCATTGATTTGACACACACCCCTTAGATGATCTCAACCATGAGTTTCACATGAGTAAATCCAAACCTACAGAACCTGATTTGTCTAGACTGCACGAAGACTTCTTGGACAGCCTGGACGAAGAGCTCGAGATGGAGCTGGATGATTTGCGCGGCCCTGATGCCATGCCCAATCAAAGCCGCAGCGACCGTCTGGATTACTTCAAAAACTTGCTGCGCTTGCAGGCCGAACTGGTCAAATTACAAGACTGGGTGGTGGCCAGCGGGCACCGCTTGGTCATCATCTTTGAAGGGCGCGATGCCGCAGGCAAAGGCGGGGTCATCAAGCGCATCACCCAACGGCTCAATCCCCGCGTGTGCCGAGTGGCGGCCCTGACGGCCCCTAACGATCGCGAGCGCACTCAGTGGTATTTTCAGCGCTACAGCGCACACCTGCCCGCCGCCGGTGAGATGGTGTTGTTTGACCGCAGCTGGTACAACCGCGCTGGCGTCGAACGTGTGATGGGATTTTGCTCTGACGAAGAGTACGAAGAGTTTTTCAGATCGGTGCCTGAATTTGAGAAGATGCTGGTGCGCAGCGGCATCCAAATCATCAAGTACTGGTTCTCGATCTCGGACGACGAGCAGCACGCTCGCTTCATGGGTCGCATCCTGGATCCCTTGAAGCAGTGGAAACTCAGCCCCATGGATTTAGAGAGTCGACGCCGTTGGGAGGCCTACACCCGGGCCAAAGAGGTGATGCTGGAGCGCACCCACATCTCCGAAGCCCCTTGGTGGGTGGTGCAAGCCGTGGACAAGAAAAAAGCCCGACTGAACTGCATTGACCATCTGTTGTCCCAAGTGCCCTACCACGAGGTCACACACGAAACGGTCGTTTTACCCGAACGCGTTCGCAACCCCGATTACTTGCGCAACCCCGTGCCCAATCACATGATCGTGCCAGAGAAGTATTGATCAAACCTGGTCGGTTTGCTGCAAAGCTTGGCGCATGACCTGAACCGTTTGGGCAATCACCGCCGGCCAACTGCATTGCAAGGCTTTGTGGCGACCCTTGACGCCCATCTGGCGCAATTGTTGGGGTCTCAAAGCCATGGCGGCACAGGCTTGCTTGAATGGCTCTGTCCCTTGCTCGATCAGCACCCCTTGTTGCCCATCTTCAATCAACTCACCCGCCGCCGCCGACCTGAAAGCCAACACAGGCAAACCGCTGGCCATGGCCTCGAGCGTCACATTGCCAAAGGTTTCGGTGATGCTGGCAAAGACAAACAGATCGGCACTGGCGTAATGTTCGGACAGGTCTTGGCCCTGTCTGAAGCCTGCAAAATGTACATCAGGATGGCTTTTTTCCAACTCACTTTTCAGTGGGCCATCACCGACCAGCACCAATTGGGCTTTGATGCCTGACTGTTGGGCGTGCCTGAAGGACTGAATCACCAATTCCAGGTTTTTTTCTGCGGCCAACCGAGACACGCACAGCATCACCACCGTGTCTTCATCGGCCCCCCACTCGTTGCGCAGCTTCAGGCTTCGATGGCAAGGGTCAAATTTTTGCAAATCCACCCCCCTGGGCACATGGCGCAGGCGCTCAAAACCCAGGGCTTGCAAGTTGCGCTGCAAGTCTTGTGTGGGCACCATGGTGAAACCCGAGCGGTTGTGAAACTTTTTCAGGTATTTCAAGATCGGGCTTTGCAGCCATCCCAATCGGTAGTGATGGCTGTAGGTGTGAAAATTGGTCCTGAAATCGCTGGTGATGGCGATTTTCATGCGCAACGCCAAGCGCAGGGCCGACCAACCCAAAGGACCTTCGGTGGCAATGTGCACCACATCGGGCCGATGGCGGGTCCACAAACGCTTCAAGGTTGCGGTAGATGGCATGCCCAATTTGACGTCTTTGTACATGGGCAATGAAAATGCCCTGACCCACTGCTCTTGATCTTGCTCGGTGGGCCTGGCTTGGCCTGCCAAACCCGGCCGCACCAACCAGACGTGATGACCGCTGCTGCGCAAGCCCTCGACCACTTTGGACAGGGTCAAAGCGACGCCGTTGACTTCGGGCGGGTATGTTTCAGTGACCACGCAAATGCGCAGGGCATCGTGCTCTGGTGCGAACTCACTGATTTGAAGATCGATGGGATGCATGGTGAGACTTTGACGCCCAAGTGCAACGGTTTGATGACGCCAACTTGAAGATTGTGTGACATCGTCAAAGAGTCGTTGAATTGTCATCATTCATTCATCATGCACAGAGCATCATGCAGGTATCTTCTCGCCGTTTACTTCAGGAGGACACATGACGCCATTTTTTGACACCCTCAAAACCCAGCGTTGGGACGACCATCGCTTCTACCATCAAAGCCGCATCAATCAAACCCTGCATTTGATCAGCGCCATTTCATTTTTGGTGGCGTATGCGTATCTCTTCATTGACCCTGCGGTATCAGGTTGGATCGCTTGGGTGATCTCCATGAGCACCCGACAATTGGGTCACTTTGTGTTTGAGCCCACTGGCTACGACCGAGTCAACCAAGTCACCAACGAGTACAAAGAAGAAGTCAAGGTGGGGTACAACCTCAAACGCAAAGTGGTGTTGCTCAGCCTGTGTGGATTGATCCCCTTGTTGGCCCACCTCAGCCCCACCACGGTGACCTGGCTGGTGCCAGAGTCTTATGAAAACACCACCTTCCGATTGATCGGCATGGCTTGGGTGGTGCTGGGAGTAGCGGGCATGTTATTCAGGGTGGGACAACTGTGGTGGCGCGACAGTTTGATGCAAGGCGTTGCTTGGGCCAGCAAAATCATCACCGACCCCTTTCACGACATTGCGCTGTACTACAAATCGCCTTTTTACCTGTTGCGCGGTCAGTGGCTCGATCCCATGGACCATGTGACCCAGCATTGATCATGCACGCTGCAATGCACTGCCCAGCATTTCTTTGATCAGTTGCTTTTGAACTCTGGCGGCGGTGGTGCCTTCGGGCAAAGTCCACCAGCCGCCATTTTTCATGTCTGTCGCTGCCTTCAACACTGCATCCATGACTTGTTCAAATTCAGACTCGGTGTACGAGAAATTAAAAATGAAACGCCCCGTGCCAACCCAGCTCAGTGCCACACCATGTCGCCTCAAGTGGTATTGAAACATCCAGTTGTATCGGCTGGGCAACTGGTACATCAAGGTCCAAATGGTTGGCAAGCCAGCGAATCGAATGGGATGACCTTGCTCTTGCAAAGCCACGTTCATTTTTTGCAAACGCTCGTTCCACAAAGCTTCTGCGCCTTCGACCATGGCTTTGCATTCGGGGCTCAGCCAATGCCGCAAAAACACGTTCATGCTGGCCATGACATAGGGGTGAGCATTGAAGGTGCCCCTGGCAAAGCACAAATCGGCCGGTCGGTTTTCTTTGAACCGTTTCATCCAAGCACTTTGACCACACACCACCCCCACGGGCAGTCCCCCGCCCAGGGTTTTGCCATAGGTGACCATGTCGGCACGGATGCCGTAACGGCCTTGAACGCCTTGGTGCGACATCCGAAAGCCCAAAAAGACCTCGTCCAAAATCAAAGCAATGCCCTTTTGAGTACACACTGCTCTGAGATCGTGCAGCCAGCGGCCGTAAGCTTGCGAATCAAAGCCCGCTTGGCGGCCATTGGACATCAGCGTCGAATCACCAGGTGCCGCCCGATTGGGGTGCATGGCCTGAATCGGATTGACCAACACACAGGCGATGTCGCTGCGTTGAGACAACACCTTCAGGGTCATGGGGTGCATCTCGCGCAAGGTCAATGTATCGTCAGACGGAGGCATGGGGTTGCCTGGACCGGGCTGCACATCGTCCCACCAGCCGTGGTAAGCACCTGCAAAGCGAACCAATTTGGGCTTGCCCGTGTGGTACCTGGCCAAGCGCACCGCTTGCATCACAGCCTCGGTGCCCGACATGTGAAACGTGACCTGATCCATGCCGGACAACTGACACAGCATGGCCACGTTGTCTTGCACCAAAGGATGGTACGAGCCCAACACCGGTCCCAAACCACGGGCCATGAGCTCAGCTTGGGTGATGCTGCTTTTGTAAAACTCGGTCCCCAGGAGGTTGACCCCATAAGAGCCCGTCAAGTCCCAGTAGGCGTTGCCATCCAAATCAAAGACCTGGTTGCCCACCGCCTTGTCCCAGACCGAAGTCAGGGGCAAGCCTTGGGCCACAGCGGAAAATGGAAACGGCACCCGATATCGGTTGATCAATTGCAAATCAGGCAAACTCGGCATCATGTCTTTGCTCCAAGCCAGGCTTTTTTCATGGCCTTGGCGCAGTTGCTCGCCCAATTGAACCCAAGACTGTTTGCGCTTGTCAATCACATGTGGCGATGCCCCATCGATGGCCAAGGCCTGCTCCACCTCGTAAGTGCGCGCGGGGATCCAACGCGACAAACGCCTGGCCCAGCGAACATGGCCCGACAAGCCTGGGGCTTTGGCCATCGACAGATTCAGTCTGCGCCACGCTTGACGCACCATGCCTGCCAAGGCCACGCACGCCAGCAGCAGCATGATTTCGTTTTGAACACCCGTCATGTTGGGTTCCTCCTTCAGACAGATTTATATGAACATCCGGTGAAAAAATGATGACAAATCACACCCATCAGACATGGCAAGAGTGGCTGAACTTCATGTTGACCAACCTGGGCCCACGCCGACGTGTGTCGGTTTGGATGGGGCGAATCAGCCGAATCGAATCGCCGCTTTTGACCCGTTTGGCGATCTGGATTTGGAATCGATTTGATCGGCTTGAGCTGAAAGACTCACCCGCCCAAACTTACACCAGCATCCAGGCCTGTTTCACCCGAGCCATTCGGCCAGAGACTCGCCCCATCGATGCGGATCCTGGTGTCCTGGTCAGCCCCTGCGATGCCATTTTGGGTGCTCACGGCCGCATCCAAGACCAACGCCTGTATCAGATCAAGGGCAAACCATATGATTTGGAAGAATTGATTGGCCCAGTGCCTGCCGATCACCACTGGCGACAAGGCTATTTTGTGACCTTGCGCATCAAATCGAACATGTACCACCGCTTCCATGCCCCCGCTGAAGGTCAACTGCTGCAAGCCCAACATCGCTCAGGGGACGCTTGGAATGTGAATCCTGCGGCCCTCAAAAGGGTCGATGCCTTGTATTGCAAAAACGAGCGGGCCTGCTTGACCTATCAGACAACATCTGGCGACACGTTGGCTTTGGTCCCCGTGGCGGCCATTTGGGTGGCCGGCATTCGTGTGCATGCGCTGCACGGCATGGCTTGGCATGACACACCCACCGGGTTCACGCCGAGCCCCGCCCCTTTTTATGCCAAAGGTGAAGAAATGGGCTGGTTTGAACATGGCTCGACCATCGTGATGATCGCACCCCACTCTTATCAACTGGTTTCAGGATGGAGAGAAGGTGATCGAATTAAGATGGGTCAAGCTCTGCTGACACACCGCCCCGAATTCGCATGAGGCCCCCACACACCAAAGCCATCAAGGCGGCAGCTCCCCAAATCATGATCCACCAAGCACCACCAAGCCGGATCACAGCCGAGTAAATTCCCAATATCACCAAGATGCTGATGTTCTCATTGAAGTTTTGCACCGCAATCGATCGCCCCGCACTGAGCACCTGAACCCCCCGGTGCTGCAGCATGGCATTCATGGGCACCACCAAATGACCGCTGGCAAAACCCAAAATGACGATCAGGGGAGCAGCCCAACGCCAATCACCGATCATCAACATGCAGGGCAACAGCACGGCCATGATCAACCCACTTCGAAGAGTCTGTCCATGGTTGGCCAAAGTCACTGTCCGTCCCGCCCACCAGGCGCCAGAAATCACTCCCCACACACTGATGCCTTGCATGTAGGCACCCTGCTCTAAGCTCAAACCCAAAGACTTCTGAGACCAATCCAAGACCAACAATTGCATGCATGCGCCAATGCCCCAAAACAAAGTGGTCACGGCCAACGAAGTGCGCGCCAAGGGGTCGCCCCAAAGCGAATTCAGATCGCACCGCCAAAAACGAATCGGACTGGTGTGCCACTGTCCATGATCGATGTAGAGCTTAGGGGCTTGCGGAATGCAAAAAGTCATCACCAAGGTCAGGGCATAAAAGAAGATCACCATCAGGTATGCAGACCCACCTTCAAATTCCAGATTCAGTCCCACCCAACCCCAAAGCGAATTGACTTGTTGGGTGAAAGCCGCGCTGCCCCACCAACCC
>CAWUNN010000081.1:0-7455 GCA_963923185.1 uncultured Limnohabitans sp.
GTCGGACTGCAACATGTCGACGTTGAAGAAGTTGGTGCCGTACTTGTCACCGCTCACATTTTTCAGTGAGTAAATGTTTTTTGCAATGTTATTTGCAGAGGTATTGTTAGGGTCAAAGGGCTCGTGATATTTAGTGCCGTGAGTCAGCGCCAGGGAGGTGTCGCTCCAATCGGCAGCCACGGCTTGACCGGCCACCAGGGCCACCGAAGCGGCCAACAAGGTCATTTTGACCAATTTTTTCATGATGTTTCCTTTGGAAAAAAGGGTTGGAGAATTGTGAAAATTCGATGAATGATGATTCTAGCCAAAATCGTATGCAAAAGTGTTGTAAACACACCAATGTGGTGCAAAACATATCCATTGCTTGAAATTAAATAAAAAATGCACATTCAGCAGACTGAATGTGCATTTTAAGGTGATTTTCAATGCCTGGGGATGTGGACCAGGCCCTTGAATGATCAGTTGCCAGCGGGCACTTTGCCTTCCACGCCTTTGACGTAGAACTTGATGCCACCCAAGAAGCCGTCATCGGCCACTTCGTCTTTCTTCAGGACTTCTTTGCCGTCTTGACCCACGATCGGGCCTTTCCAAATGGCGAACGAGCCGTCTTTCAGGCCAGCTTTGACCGACTCGACCTTGGCTTTGACGTCGGCGGGCACGTCTTCAGCGATCGAGACGATGTCGATGGCGCCCTCTTTGACACCCCACCACACGCCTTGGTTGCCTTCCCACTTGCCTTCCAGGGCATCGCGGGTGGCCTTGATGTAGTACGGACCCCAGTTGATCACCGAAGAGGCCAAATGGGCCTTGGGACCGTAGGCGGTCATGTCAGAGTCCCAACCGAAGGCACGCTTGCCTTTGTCTTGGGCGGTTTTCAGCACAGCGGGTGAGTCGGTGTTTTGGAACAACACATCGGCACCGCCATTGATCAAGCTGGTGGCGGCTTCGGTTTCTTTGGGTGGGTTGAACCACTCGTTGACCCAGACCACTCGGGTTTTGACTTTGGGGTTGACCGACTGGGCACCCAAGGTGAAGCTGTTGATGTTGCGAATGACCTCAGGAATGGGGATCGAGGCCACCACGCCCAAGGTGTTGGACTTGGTCATCTTGCCTGCGATGATGCCGGCCATGTAAGCACCCTCATAGGTGCGGCTGTCGTAGGTGCGCAGGTTGGCGGCTTTTTTGTAGCCGGTGGCATGCTCGAATTTGATTTCGGCGTTGTCAGCGGCCACCTTCAACATGGGTTCCATGTAACCAAAGGTGGTGCCAAAAATCAGTTTGTTGCCTTGGCCCACCAAGTCGCGCATGACGCGCTCGGCGTCGGCCGACTCGGGCACGTTTTCCACAAAGCTGGTGGCGACCTTGTCGCCAAACTCTTTTTCAAGGGCTTTGCGACCGTTGTCGTGCGCAAAGGTCCAACCGCCATCGCCCACAGGGCCGACGTAGGCGAAAGCAATTTTCAAAGGCTCGGCTTTGGGCGCGGGCGCTGCTGCTTTTTCTTCCTTCTTGCCGCAGGCAGCCAACAGCAAACCAGCCACAGCCAAAGCTGCTGCCGATTGCAGAACACGACGTTTTGAGAACTGACGCATACAAGTTTCCTCTTGGTGAGTGGTTGATGAAGTTGAGACCGGTGACACTATCTTAACCTCCTGGATGGAAGGTTTGACCCAAAGACGCTGGCATGTTGACACGGATCCAGGTCGGGTTGCGCGAAATGAGCACCAGCACCAAGATGGTGCTGAGGTAGGGCAATGCGGTCAGCAATTGGCTGGGCACATTCACGCCCATGCCCTGCAAATGAAATTGCAACATGGTGACGCCACCAAACAAATACGCACCCAGCAAGACTCGGGCCGGACGCCATGTGGCGAAGGTGGTCAAGGCCAATGCGATCCAGCCTTTGCCGGCCACCATGCCTTGCACCCACAAGGGGGTGTAGATGATGGACAAGTAAGCCCCCGCCAAGCCACACAAAGCACCGCCCACCATGACGCTGGCCAATCGAATGCTGCGCACGGGATATCCCAAGGCATGAGCCGATTGGGGCGATTCGCCCACCGAGCGCAAGATCAGGCCATGGCGGGTGCGATCCAAAAACCAAATCAGGCCCACGGCCAAGGCCACACTCAGGTACACCATCGGGTGGTGTTTGAAGAGGGCATCGCCCAACCAAGGCAAATCGGACAAGAAGGGCACTTCAAAATTGATGCGCGGGGGCAGTTGCGATTTGACGTAGTCGACACCGACAAAAGCAGAAAACCCTGCTCCAAACAAGCTCAGCGCCAAACCGGTGGCGTATTGATTGGTGCCCAACCAAATCACCAACCAACCGAACACCGCGGCCATCAGCGCGCCCACGGCCATGCCGCTGACAAAACCAGCCACATCGCTGCCGGTGTGCACCACGGTGGCAAAGCCACCGATGGCCGCGCACAACATCATGCCCTCTGCCCCCAAATTCACGATGCCTGCCTTTTCATGGATGAGCAAACCCAGTGAAGCCAGTGCAAGAACCGTACCCGCGTTCAGGGTCGCCGCCAACAACAACGCATAGGTGTCCATCAGGCGCTCCTCCAACGCAAACGGTGGGTGATCAGGGTGTCACACGCCAGCAAACTGAACAACAACAGACCTTGAAACACACCCGTGATGGATTTGGGCAAACCCATGCGCGACTGAGCCATCTCGCCCCCGATGTAGAACATGCTCATGAGCACCGCAGAAAAAACCATGCCCAGGGGGTGCAGACGCCCCACGTAGGCGACGATGATGGCGGCAAAGCCGTAACCCGCTGGTACAAAGGGGGTCAACTGTCCGATCGGGCCAGCGACTTCAAAGGCACCGGCCAAACCGGCCAAGGCCCCCGATGTCAAAAAAGCCACCCACAAGGCTTTGCGCGCAGAAAAGCCCGCATAACGTGCCGCCATCGGGGCCAATCCACCGACCTGTTGGGCAAAGCCCGAGCGCGTGCGAAACAAATACAACCACAACAAAGCCACACCCAACAGGGTCACGACCAAACCGGCATGGGCGCGCGAACCCGACATCAGTTTGGGCACCAAGGTGGCCACATCAAAGTTACGAGTCTGCGGGAAGTTGTACCCGGCCGGGTCTTTCCAGGGGCCATACACCAAGTACCCCAACAGCATGTCGGCCACATAAACCAGCATCAGGCTGACCAAAATCTCGTTGGCATTGAAGCGGTCTTTGAGCCAAGCGGCGATGGCCGCCCAGGCAGCGCCGCCCAGGGTGCCCGCCAGCAACACCGCCAGCACGAACCAGCGCGTACTGCCCCCATCGGCCAATAGAGCCACGCCCGAGGCGGCAATCGCGCCCACCACAAATTGGCCTTCGGCCCCGATGTTCCACACATTCGAGCGGTAGCACACGGCCAGCCCCAAGGCGATCAACAGCAAAGGGGTGGCTTTGACGGCAATCTCGCCCCAGACGTAAGCAGATCGGATGGGCTCGTAAAAAAACATTTGCAAACCGCGCAGCGGGTCTTTGCCCAAGGCCACAAACAGCACACAGCCCACGCAAGTCGTCAGCAGCAGCGCAAGCATGGGCGAGCCCAAC
The DNA here is from genome assembly GCA_963923185.1 of uncultured Limnohabitans sp. Taxonomy (GTDB): domain Bacteria; phylum Pseudomonadota; class Gammaproteobacteria; order Burkholderiales; family Burkholderiaceae_C; genus Limnohabitans. The sequence goes on from CAWUNN010000081.1 coordinate 3,577, forward strand.
GACCACCACCTGCTGGCCTGTGGCCTGGCTTCAAGCCTGAACATGGTCGACCTCCTGCCAAAGCCCACTCATCCACTCGCCCAACAAAGTGGGCGTGGCATCGGCACGCTGTATAGAGGGTGACAAACGCCCCCTGGCGATGACGTGCATGCGATCTGAAATCTCAAACAACTCATCCAACTCTTCACTGACCACCAAGACCGCACAACCGGCGTCGCGCAAGGCCAGTATTTCGGATCTGATTTGCGCCGCCGCACCGACATCGACCCCCCAAGTGGGTTGCGACACCAACAACAACTTGGGGTGGGCACTGATTTCGCGACCGACGATGAATTTTTGCAAATTGCCACCCGACAACGATTGAGCCGGCGCATGCGGGCCCGCGGCTTTGACGGCAAAACGCTGGATGATCTCTTGGGCTTGCTGCTGCAATGCACCGGTTTGGATGTAGCCCAACGGGCCCACCGATTCGGTGCGGGTCAACAGCAGGTTTTGCGCCAGGCTCAGACTGGGTACCGCACCGCGTCCCAAACGTTCTTCGGGCACAAAATGCAGACCCAAATCACGGCGTTGCTGTGGGCCACTTTGCCCCACACGCTGGCCTTGCAACACCACGCTGTCCGCGCGGGCCCTGGCATCTTCACCCGAGAGTGCGGCCAACAACTCACGCTGTCCGTTGCCCGACACCCCAGCGATGCCCACCACTTCACCGGCACGCACCTGTAAAGAGACTTCGTGCAAATCGGTGCCAAACGGGTCGGAGCTGGGCAAGCTCAGGCTTTGCACTTGCAACACGACCGCCCCTGTTTGGGCGGGCTTGGGTGACAAGACGCGGGGCTCGGTGCCGATCATCAAGCGCGACAAAGAGGCGCTGGTTTCTCGACGCGGGTCACACACCCCGGTGACTTGGCCACCGCGCAGCACGGTGCAAGCCGAGCACAACGCCCTGATTTCGTGCAACTTGTGGCTGATGTACAAAATGCTGCAACCTTGCGCCACCAATTGGTGCAACACTTCGAACAACTTTTCGACGGCCTGCGGGGTCAGCACCGAAGTGGGTTCGTCCAAGATCAACAGCTTGGGATCGGTCAACAAGGCCCGAATGATCTCCACTCGCTGCATCTCACCCACACTCAGGGTGTGCACGGGACGCTCAGGATCGATGTCCAAGCCATAGGCCTTGGCCTTGGCACTGATGCGCTCGCTCAGTTGTGCCAGGCTCAGGCTGTTGTCCAAGCCCAGCCAGACGTTTTCGGCCACGCTCAAGGTGTCAAACAAGCTGAAATGCTGAAACACCATGCTGATGCCCAACTGTCTGGCCTGCAGCGGATTGCGAATGTGAACCTCTTGTCCCTGAAAAAACATCTGACCGGCATCGGGCTTGACCGAGCCGTAAATGATTTTCATCAAGGTGGATTTGCCCGCACCGTTTTCGCCCAGCACCGCATGGGCTTGGCCTGGCATGACAGCGAGGTCAATGCCCTGATTGGCCACCACGCTGGCGTAGCGTTTGGTGATGCCTTGAAGCCGCAGCAGTTCTGGATTCATCTCAAGTTCGTTGATTGAGGGATTCAAAATCATGATAATGCAATCATCATGCCCAATTCCTCTGACAGCCCAAAAAATCAGGAACACTTGGCGCTCAGTTTCATTCACCAGCACGCCATCAAAACCCTTGCCAATGTAGCACCCCAGGACTCTTTGCTGCAGGTGTTGCGCGATCGATTGCACGACACCTCGGTCAAAGAGGGCTGCGCCAGCGGCGATTGTGGGGCCTGTACGGTGGTGCTGGGCGAAGCCACCCCACAGGGCCTGAATTGGCGGGCCGTCAACAGTTGCATCCGACCCGCCCATGCCGCACAGGGCCGGGTGGTGATGACGGCGGCGCAATTGGTCCATGCACAAGGCTTGCACCCGGTGCAGCAGGCCTTGGTGACACAACACGGCTCGCAATGCGGCTTTTGCACACCGGGCATTGCCATGTCGATGTTTGCTTTGCATCAACGTGTGGGCCCCACGCCCAAGCCCTTGGATCGCGAAACCGTCATCCAGGCACTGTCGGGCAATTTGTGCCGTTGCACCGGTTATCGCCCTGTGGTGGATGCAGCCTGTTTGGCTCCTACTTTGAATCATGCGGGCACCGAGCCCGTGGCCGCTGAGTACCGGTCGTGGATGGACCGTCTGGAAGAGGAGGATGCCCAACTTCAGGCCGTTTGGTGCCAGCAAGCCGTGGCAGGGCCTGTCTATTTGCGACCACGCCAGCTGCTCGATCTGTTGCAGGCCCGATGTCAGTATCCCAACGCCCAGTTGGTGGCGGGCGCCACCGACTTGGGTCTGGGCATCCACGAAGGTCGCCGGGTGGTGCAGCAGTGGTTGGATGTGACTCGGGTGCCTGAGATGCAAGCGATCTCGGTGCAACAAGGACACTTGCACATCGGGGCCGCAGTCGACCTGCAGCGGGCCTTCGATGCCTTGTCTGCGCATCACCCGGCCGCGGATCGCCTGCGCGATCGATTTGCTGGCTGGCCCGTGCGCCAAGCCGGCACCTTGGGCGGAAACATCGCCAATGGTTCGCCGATTGGCGACAGCATGCCTTTGCTGTTGGCGTTGGATGCACAACTGACCTTGACAGGACTGGTCAACGGACAAATCGAGCAACGAGCTTTGCCCTTGCATGACTTTTACACCGGATATCGGCGCAACCGCATGCAAGCACATGAAGTTTTGACGGACATCTGCATCCCTTTGCCACAACCCCATCAACACACCTGGTTTGAAAAACTCTCCAAACGCTTGGAAGACGACATCTCCAGCGTTTGCCTGGCCCTGTCGCTGCACATCGAACAAGGCCTGATCGTGCAGGCCCGATTGGGTTTGGGCGGCGTCGCTGCCACACCCATTCGCCACCATGGCGCCGAACAAGTCTTGCTGGGCCAAGCTTGGAACGAGGCCAGCGCGCAGGCAGCGGCCCAGCTGCTGATGCAGCAGACCCAACCGATCAGCGATCTGCGGGCCTCGGCCGAATACCGAAAGGCCATGTTGGGGCAATTGCTGCTGCGCTGCCTGGACCCATTGGCGGCCCAGGGTCACTCGGCTTTGGGCCATGTGCGCAGCAGTTGGCAAGACCAGGAGGGGGCATGACCGCTTCGATTCATCACGAACCTGGTCAGCCGCATGAAAGCGCCGACTTGCATGTGCGCGGTTTGGCCCCCTATGTGGACGATGTCCCCGTTCGCACCGGCACCTTGCACGCGGTGCCTTTGCTCAGCTCAGTGGCCCATGGCCGATTGATCGACACCGACTTGGACAGCATCCGGTCTGAACCGGGCGTGGTGCAGGTGCTGGATGCCCGAGATCTGGGAGCAGACCCTTTTTTGGCCACCATGGCCCACGATGAACCGATTTTTCCGGACACAGAAGTCAGCTGCGCGGGTCAGGTGCTGGGCTTGGTGGTGGCTCGCTCTCGCACACAAGCTAGGCTGGCGGTGCAAAAGGCCAGACCCCGCATCGAGCCACTGCCCGCCATCTTGGGCACGCGCGCGGCCATGGCGCAACAATCGTTTGTGTTGCCGCCTGCTCAATTGCAGCGTGGCGATGTGAGCACTGCCCTGTCTGGCGCGAGCTTGCAGATGCATGGCCAAATGGCCATGGGCGGGCAAGAACACTTTTACCTGGAAACCCAAATCGCCGTGGCCGCACCCAGCGATGATGGTGGGTGGCAGATCGACAGCAGCACCCAACACCCGGGCGAAGTGCAACATTGGGTCGCACATGCCTTGGGGGTGCCGCTGTCGCATGTCAAGGTGGTGTGTCGACGCATGGGCGGTGGGTTTGGTGGCAAAGAGACGCAGGCCGGACAACTGGCCGTATGGGCCGCAT
>CAWUNN010000082.1:0-7451 GCA_963923185.1 uncultured Limnohabitans sp.
GCCTCGGTCACCAGCAAAGAGCCTGCGGCCACATCCCAAGGCGACAGACCGGTTTCAAAAAAACCATCGCTGAATCCCGCGGCCACATAGGCCAAATCCAAGGCCGCGGCGCCCGGGCGGCGCAAGGCGGTGGTGCGTCGCATCATCTCGCCCATCAGGCTCAAATAATGGTTGATGTCATCGCCTGGGCGGAACGGAAAACCGGTCGAAATCAAACACTCTTGCATGCGGGTGCGCTTGCCCACCCGAATGCGCCGCTCGTTGAGGTAAGCGCCGCGCCCTTTGGTGGCGGTGAACAAATCGTTGCGAGTCGGGTCATACACCACGGCTTGCTCGATGCGACCCCGAACCTGCAGTGCGATGCTCACGCAGTACACCGGAAACCCGTGAATGAAATTGGTGGTGCCATCCAGTGGGTCAATGATCCACACATGGTCCGATTCAGGGTTGCCACGGCTTTGCCCCGACTCTTCGGCCAAGATGCCGTGGTCAGGGTATGCGGTCAGCAGGGTGTCGATGATGGCGTTTTCAGCCGCCTGATCCACCTCGGTCACAAAATCATTGGACTGCTTTTGCGACACCCGCACGGCTTCAATGTCGAGGGCGGCCCGGTTGATGATCGCGCCGGCGGCGCGTGCGGCCTTGATGGCCATGTTGAGCATGGGGTGCAAAGAGGTGGACATGGATTGTGAGCGGGTGTGACCCCAGCATGAAGAGCAAAAGGCCCCAACGGCGATGCGTCAGGCGACAATAGAGCCATATTTTAAGCCCATTGCATGAAAACCCGCTTCATCCTCATCGAAACCAGCCATGCCGGCAATGTGGGCGCTGCCGCCCGGGCCCTGAAAGTCATGGGTTTTGAAGAGTTGGTGTTGGTCGCGCCCCGCTGGGCCAATGTGCTGCGACGCGAAGAAACCATCCAACGCGCCAGCGGCGCTTTGGACGTGTTGCGCAACGCCCGGGTGGTCGATACCCTGGATCAAGCGTTGGAGGGTCTGACCCACCTGTGCGCCACCGCCATGGTGCCGCGCGACTTTGGGCCACCCACTCAAACCCCACGCCAACACCTAGAGACCTTGGCTCAACAGTTGCCTGCGCCCGCAGGGGTTGGGTTTTTGTTTGGTTCCGAGCGTTTTGGCATGAAAAACGAAGATGTCTACCGTTGCCATGTGGCCTTGAGCATTCCCACCAACCCTCAATTTGGTTCGCTCAATTTGGCCAGCGCCATCCAGGTGGTGGCTTACGAATGGCGCCTGGCCTTGGGTGGCTTTGCGGTGCAAGACCCTCAGACACCGGCCCCAAAAGCCGACGCTCAGGCCGTGGCTGGCCTGTTGGCCCATTGGCAACAATCGCTCATCGACATCGGTTTTTTGGATCCGCAAGCCCCCAAAAAACTCATGCCGCGCTTGCAACAACTCTTCAACCGTGCCCAACTCAGCGACGAAGAAGTCCATATTTTGAGAGGTGTCGCCAGGCACATGTCCGATGCCAGCCGACGGAACAAGCTAGACTAAGACCATGTTCAAACGCATGCACTCAGACATCGAATGCATCTTGCAGCGCGACCCCGCAGCCCGCAGTCGCATCGAAGTCGTCACTTGCTACCCTGGGTTGCACGCCATCTGGATGCATCGCTTGGCCCATGCTTGCTGGAATGCGGGGTTCAAGTGGCTGGGGCGCGCCATCTCCCATGGGGGGCGCTGGCTGACTGGCATTGAAATTCACCCAGGTGCACGCATCGGAGATCGCGTGTTCTTTGACCACGCCATGGGGGTGGTGGTCGGTGAAACCGCCGAAATCGGCGACGGTTGCACGATTTACCAAGGCGTGACCTTGGGCGGCACGTCCTTGTACAAGGGCGTCAAACGCCACCCCACCTTGGGGCGCAACGTGGTGGTGGGGGCAGGCGCCAAAATTTTGGGTGGCTTTGTGGTGGGCGATGACGCCAAAATCGGCAGCAACGCGGTGGTGACCAAGCCGGTGCCAGCCGGTGCCACGGCAGTGGGCATTCCTGCGCGCATCATCGAATCGCAAGCGGGTGTCAGCGCCGATGTCTCGCCCACGACGGCTTTCAATGCCTATGGCATCACCCAACAAGACGACCCTTTGAGCCAAGCCATGCACCAACTCATCGAGCATGCCGCCAAGCAAGAGCGGCAGCTGCAAGAGCTGCGCGCCGCCTTGCAAAAAGTGGCCCCAGAGGCTTGCGCCAACCTGCCCACTTCGGGCGATCAACTCAAAGTCGACGAACTCAATAAGATGGTCTAAAAAGCCCTGTGCCTCAGGGTTGGCGCTTGATCGCAGATTTGGGCCGGAAGGCTTTGCAAAACTCGTCCCGGGTTTCCAAATAGGGCCCACCGATCAGGTCCACACAATAAGGCACGGCTGCAAAAATGCCATCGACCAGGCTTTGCCCTTGGGCATCCTTCAAGCCGCCCAAGGTTTCTTGAATGGACTTGGGTTGACCCGGCAGATTGATGATCAAACTTTTGTCCCTGATCACCGCCACCTGACGCGACAAAATCGCAGTGGGGACAAAACGCAAACTGATCTGACGCATCTGCTCGCCAAAGCCTGGCATCACCTTGTCCGCCACCGCCAGTGTCGCCTCGGGCGTCACGTCACGCGGGGCAGGTCCTGTGCCACCGGTGGTCAACACCAGGGCACACCCGGCCTCGCACAACTCGATCAGGGCTTGGCTGATGCGATCTTGCTCGTCAGGGATCAACCTGGATTCAAAGGTGATGGGGTTGCGCAAAGCCCGTGTCAGCCACTCGCGCAGCGCCGGCAATCCTTTGTCCTCGTACACGCCAGTGGACGCACGGTCGCTCACCGACACGATGCCCACTTTCACGGCATCCGCGTGGGCATCGGGTGTGGGCCAGGCATCAGGGTTGTCCATGGTTCAACTGCTGTTTGATCATTTGAAACAATTCACGGTAGGCGCGGCCTTGGCGCGGCGCCAAGCCTTGCGATTCGGTTTTGGCATTCGCAGGGTTGTCTTTGCGCGCTTGGCGCAGCAAGGCCCGCAATTGCTGGCTGTCGCTGTCTGGAAATGCCGACATCCAGTCTGAAATGGCCTCGTCGGTGGCCAACAAGGCGTCTCGCCATTGCTCGGCCTGGTGCAGCAAGGCCACCTCTTGGGCGCTGCCCTTGTGCTGGTCTTGCAAAGCCTGGCGAATCGCCTCGACATCTTCGGGGGTCAGCTGGCGCATCAACTTGCCGACAAATTGCATCTGGCGTCGTCGACCCTCGAAATTGCTGATCCGTCCCGCCTCGTCCACGGCTTCCAGCAAGCGCTCGTTCAAATGACCGAGTGACAGCAACCGCTCGCGCAAATCTTTGCGCAATTCCAGCAGCGACTCGCCCAGCGCTTGGCGCTCGGCGCTTTCGCGCTTGAGGTCGGTTTTGCTGGCGGTGTCGGTGCCCTTTAACTCGGCCTTCAAGGCCAAATCAAGTTCAGAGCCCTCGGCCACAAACACACCTTTGACGTAATAGCCTTTTTTCGGTTTTCTGGACATAGCCCAAGTATCATAGCCTCCGTCATGAGCAAGCCAACCCCCAAAGATACAAGCACTCCCTTGCCGGGCTTTCAATACAGCCGCAAGCAGTTTGAACACATGGTCGACACGGCCCTGTCCCATGCGCGCCGCTTGGGCGCCACCGACGCCGGTGCCGAGGCCTCTGAGGGCTGTGGCCTGAGTGTGTCGGTGCGCAAAGGGGACCTGGAGAACATCGAACGCAATCGCGATAAATCTCTGGGCATCACGGTCTACTTGGGTCAACGGCGTGGCAACGCCAGCACCTCTGATTTTTCAGAGCCAGCCATCGAGCGAACGGTTCAAGCGGCCTACGACATCGCTCGTTTCACCGCCGAAGACCCCGCTGCTGGCTTGCCCGACGAGTCCGACATTGCCCACAACCACCCCGAACTTGATCTGTTCCATCCTTGGGACATCGACAGTGCCCAGGCCACCCAATTGGCCTTGCGTTGCGAGGCCGCGGCACTCGACACCGACCCTCGCGTGACCAACAGCGAGGGGGCCATGGTCTCGGCCCAACAAAGTCACTTTTTCAGTGCCCACACCCGGGGCTTTCGCGGCGGTTATGCCAGCTCTCGCCACAGCCTCTCGGTGGCCCCGATTGCCAGCCTCGGCGAGGACATGCAGCGCGATGCCTGGTACAGCTCGATGCGCAGGGCCAGCGACTTGGCCACCCCCGAGGCCGTGGGACGCTACGCGGCCGAGCGCGCCCTCAGCCGCTTGGCTTCACGCAAAATCAGCACCCGCAGCTGCCCCGTGCTGTTTGAATCGACCCTGGCCGCTGGTTTGCTGGGTCACTTCATTCAGGCCATCAGTGGTGGAGCCCTGTACCGCAAAAGCACTTTTTTGCTCGACTCGCTGGGACAACAGGTGTTTCCACGGCACATTCGCATCCATGAAGATCCCCATGTGCCCATGGGCAAAGGCAGCTCACCTTTTGACGAGGAAGGGGTCACCCCGCAAAAGCGCGACATCGTGACCCAGGGCCAAGTCCAAGGCTATGTGCTCAGCACTTACTCAGCCCGCAAATTGGGACTGCGCACCACCGGCAATGCCGGTGGCTCACACAACCTCAGCCTGAGCTCCAGCCAAACCCGCGCGGGTGACGACCTTGATGAAATGCTGCGCAAACTGGGGACTGGCCTGTTTGTGGTTGAACTCATGGGGCAGGGCGTCAACCCCGTCACCGGCGACTATTCGCGTGGCGCCAGTGGCTTTTGGGTTGAAAAAGGCCGCATGGCTTATCCGGTGCAAGAGATCACCATCGCAGGCAACTTGCGCGACATGTACCAAGGCATCTTGGCGGTCGGCGCGGACACCTACAACTACGGCGCCAAAACCACCGGATCCATCCTCATCAACCGCATGAAAGTCGCGGGCTCTTGAGACCGCTGGCCATCAACCCAGTGCCGCTTTCACGGCCGCACTGACTTGGCCCATGTCGGCTTTGCCGGCCAAACGGGTTTTTGCAGCGCCCATCACCTTGCCCATGTCGCCGGGGCCTTTGGCGCCCAACTCGGCCACCAAGGCGCGCACTTGCGCGTCTATTTCTTCGACCGACAATCGGGCAGGCAAGTAAACCTTCAACACTTCAATTTCACTGGCCTCTTGCGCGGCCAAGTCTTGCCGACCAGCCTGCTCGTAGGCACTGATCGAGTCTTTGCGTTGCTTGATCAACTTGTCCACAATCGCAATCACCGCCACATCGTCCAGCGTCACCCGTTCGTCGACTTCCTTTTGCTTCATCGCCGCTTGCAACAAACGGATGGTGCCCAGACGCGCGCTGTCCTTGGCGCGCATGGCGGTTTTCATGTCTTCGGTGATTTGGTCTTTCAGGCTCATTTCATTTCTTTCAAAAAACAAAGGCCCGCGCGGGCGTCCCCGGGCGAGCCTGTGGGTCTGAACCGCAGGGGATCAGTACAGCTTCTTGGGCAACTGCATGCTGCGCACACGCTTGTAATGGCGTTTGACGGCAGCGGCTTTCTTGCGCTTGCGCTCGGCCGTGGGTTTTTCATAAAACTCACGGGCGCGCAGCTCGGTCAGCAGGCCCAGTTTTTCGATGGTGCGCTTGAAACGGCGCAGGGCCACTTCAAACGGCTCGTTTTCTTTGACGCGGATGGTTGTCATTGACAGTCAATTCAAAATTTGTGCAGGCATCGGGCCACGGCAAGATCGATCAAATCCGTGACCAGTGCTTGCGAAGTCCCCGACTCAAGGTGATCAGGCCGTCGGGTATTTGCCAGCAAAACGAGCATTATAGCCAATTTTGGCTAAGCCAAAAAGCCCTCAATCAGCTCGGCCAGTGCCTGCGGCTGGTCATGGTGCAGCATGTGCCCAGAATCTTCGATTCTGGCGTACCTGAGCTGGGGCACCACCTTCATGCGCTCTAAAAACATCTCCAGGGTGTAGGTTCCCTTCCACCACTGGGTCAAACTGTCGTCGCTGGCCAGCACGCACAACGTGGGGGCGGTGATGCGGGCGAACACCTCTTGCAGTTCATCGACCCGGTACAAGTTGGCGTTCACTATCTTGTGCGCTGGGTGACCCTGAATCACCCATTGGCCATGGGCGTCTTCGCGTGCCCAACGCCTGGCCAGCCACTGTGCCTGATCGTCTTTCAAGCGCGGGTTGGTCTTTTGCAAGCGCTCGACCACCGCTTGGGCGCTGGGATAGGGCCTGAGGCTGATGTCGCCACTTTTCAGTTGTTTGAGCTGGTCCAACCACTGCCCATAGCGTTTGGGGGCTTGCGAGGCCCGGGTCGGTGACATGCCAAAGCCTTCTAAATTGATCAAGCGCCTGATGCGCTCAGGGCGCACCCCGGCGTACATCATGGCCACATTGCCCCCCATGCTGTGACCCAGCAAGTCCACCTGCGCTGAGGGCGCAAATTGGTCCAGCAAAGCGTCCAAGTCGGCCATGTAGTCCGGAAACCAAAAATTGTCGGTGACCACTTGGGTTTGTCCATAGCCACGCCAATCGGGTGCCAAGATGTGACGCTGCCCTTTCATGGCATCGACCACAAACTGAAAAGAATCGGCCACATCCATCCAGCCGTGCACCATGAACAAGGTCGGCACGCCCGGCTGCGGTTGGCCCCACTCCAACAAGTGATAGTTCAGCCCGCGTATGGGGGCAAACACGCTGCGGGCTGGTTTTTGAACGGTGTACATTCCATCCATCATAAGGAATTTCCCAGTCCAACTTTGCACATGTTGAATGACCATTACTTGCGCATGATGCGCGATTTCGCCTGGCACGTGCCCGAGCACTTCAACATGGCCCAAGCCTGCTGTGGCCGTTGGGCCCGCAAGACGGGCGCTCTCCAACGTGTGGCCATCATCGAGCACGACCCCAAGCGCTCACGCACCTACACTTATGCGCAATTGCAGCACGCTGCTGACCATGTCAGCCAACTGCTGCGCAACCAAGGCGTACAGCGTGGTGACCGTGTCGCACTGGTTTTGCCGCAACGCTTTGAAACGGCGGCCGCCTACATGGGCATTTTGCAAATGGGCGCAGTGGCCATGCCGCTGTCGCTGCTGTTTGGCCCTGACGCCTTGTCTTATCGGCTGCAAGACAGCGGTGCCGTGGCGGCTTTTGTCGACGAACAGTCACTGTCCAATGTGAGCCAGGTTCGTGAGCAATGCCCCCAACTGCGTTGGTTGATTGGCATCGGGGACGCGGCCCGTTCTTGTGATTTGGCTTGGCCTGATGACCATCGTCCCACTCGGCGCACCCCCATCGTGCGCACCTTGGCCCAAGACCCAGCGGTGCTCATTTACACCAGCGGCACCACCGGCCCCCCCAAAGGCGCTTTGATCCCACACCAAGCCCTGATTGGTAATCTCAGTGGTTTTGTGTGCAGCCAAAATTGGTTTGGCTTTGACCCTCGCCACCATCGCCCACACG
>CAWUNN010000083.1:0-7397 GCA_963923185.1 uncultured Limnohabitans sp.
ATGCACATCCATGGCTTTGTATTTGGCATACAAGCGTTCATCGGCACCCAAGCGGGTGTAGAAATCGGTGACCTGGGTCAAGGCTTGGGTGTAGGCGGCACGCAACTCAGGGGTGTCGCAAACCGCGTGCAAATGGCTGACCATGCCCCAAGCGCGCCCCAGCTTCTCGGTGGCCACGTCCAACTCTTTGGACATGTCTTGCCAGCGAGCCGGAAATTCGGGCGCAACCACCTTTTGTAAAGCTGCATCGGCGGCTTGGATCAACTGGTTCATGGCAGGCGCGACATGTTCGGGCCGGACAGCATCGAATCGGGGCAAGCCCGAAAAATCTAACAAAGGGTTCATGGTCAAACAGCGCTGCAACTGCGACGCGCAGCAATCAAAGTGTTGGCCAACAACATGGTGATGGTCATGGGACCTACCCCGCCAGGGACTGGGGTGATGTGGCTGGCGACCTGGCGTACCGATTCAAAATCGACATCGCCACACAGTTTGCCCTGATCATCTCGGTTCATGCCTACATCCAGAACCACAGCCCCAGGTTTGACCATGTCTGCAGTCAGCACATGCCGTTTGCCCACGGCCGCGACAATGACGTCGGCCTGCAAAGTGTGGTGCTTGAGATCGGCAGTGGCACTGTGACAAAGGGTGACGGTCGCGTTTTTTTGCAGCAGCATCATGGCCATGGGCTTGCCCACGATGTTGCTTCGGCCGATGACCACGGCATGTTTGCCACGCAAGTCATACCCAATGTCTTCTAGCATCTTCATGCAGCCATGGGGTGTGCACGGCCAAAAACCAGGCAAACCCGTCATCAGGGCACCGGCACTGGCCACATGAAATCCGTCGACGTCTTTGTCGGGCGAGATGGCTTCGATCACTTTTTGGGCATCGATGTGCTTGGGCAGGGGCAATTGCACCAAAATGCCATGGATCTGGGGGTCGACATTCAAGGCTTGAACCCGTGCCAAAAGGTCGGCTTCGGACAATGTGGCGGGTTGGTGATCTAACCTAGAGTGAAAACCAGTTTGCTCACAGGCTTTGACTTTGTTGCGCACGTACACTTGGCTGGCTGGATCATCACCCACCAAAATCACCGCCAAGCCAGGTCGGATTCCACGCTGAATCAATTCCTGGGTTTGCTCAGCAAATTGGTCGCGCAACTTCTTTGACAGGGCGACTCCGTCGATGATTTGGGCCGTCATCCTGCCTTGGCCGTGTTTTGTCCCAAGGCGATTTTGAGCAAATCAGCCACGGTGTTGGCGTTGAGCTTTTCCATGATGTTGGCACGGTGGGCTTCAACGGTCTTGATGCTGATGCCCAAATCATCGGCGATTTGCTTGTTCAGCCGTCCCGCCACGATGCGCTCGAGCACCTGGGCCTCGCGCGAGGTGAGCTTGGCCATCAGGGCCTCACGGCTGGCGGCCTGTTGATACCCGGCAAAAGATTCTTTGGCATGTTCCAACATGCGTTCAACCAATCCCACCAATTCGTTTTCTTGAAAGGGCTTTTGGATGAAGTCCATGGCGCCTTTTTTCATGGTATTGACCGCCATGGGAACGTCGCCGTGGCCGGTGATGAAAACAATCGGCAGAGGAGAGCGTCGCTCGATCAGTTTGTCTTGCAATTCGAGGCCAGTCATGCCGCCCATGCGGATGTCCACGATCAAACACGCCACTTCGCGTGAGTCGTAGCGCGACAAAAAGGATTCTGCCGAGTCAAAGCATCTGACTCGATAGTCTTTGCCCTCAAGCAACCATTGCAACGAATCGCGCACCGCTTCGTCGTCATCGACCACATAAACCGTGCCTTTTTTGGGGATCAAACTCATCACAGAAAACCTCGCACCCTGATGTAATGAATGTTCATGCAGCCACCTCTGCCCCTTTGACGGGGATCCAGAAAGAAAACCGGCATCCTTGAATCTGATCCCCATTGTAGAGGTTCTCAGCCTGCATTCTCCCTTGGTGGGATTCGACAATGCTGCGGCATAAATTCAGGCCAATGCCCATTCCTTCTGACTTGGTTGAATAAAAGGCTTCGAACAAGCGATCCAGGTCTTGGGCCGACAAGCCTCCACCGGTGTCTGTGACACTGAATTCGACCACGTCTTGCCCCTCGATTTCACGAGCGACCACTTGCAATTCAACATGCCGCAATGCGGGGGGGCGATTGGCTTGATGGATGGACTCTCCTGCGTTTTTCAGCAAGTTGATCATCACCTGTTCGATCAAGATCGGGTCCACATGCAACGGCGGCAATCGACTGGAGACGAAATAACTGAGCCTGACCTGTTGCCTGCGCAATTCAATGTCTGCCAATTCAACAGCTTCGCTGACCATGCGAGGAACGTGAGTCATGGTCCGATTGGGTTCGCTGCGTCGAACAAAACTGCGAATGCGCTGGATGATTTGGCCCGCTCGCTGTGCTTGGTGGGCGGTTTTCTCAAGCGCTGTCAACATATCGGATTCATTGATGTGTTGATTTTTAATGCGTGACACCAAACCATTGCAGTAATTGGAGATGGCCGTCAGGGGTTGGTTCAGTTCATGCGCGACGCTGGAGGCCATTTCACCCATGGTGATCAAACGGCTGACGCTTTGGGCTCGTTCGGCTTGCATGGCCGCCTGCTCTTCAGCCCTTCGCCTGGGGGTGATGTCTGAGGCAATGACCATTTGAGCCAATCGACCATCGACCCAATTCAGGTAACGGGTTCTGATTTCCAGCCACTTTTCCAATTCAGGCACATAGATTTCGGCGTTTTCCGAGCTGGTCAAGGTCAAGCTCTCGACGGGTAAACCGGCCAAATCATCTTCGGCCTCTGGATTTTCTTGTTGTGCCTGTGGCATGCCGGCTTTCTCCAACATGTCCAGATGGCCATGTCCGATTTGACCGAACCATTGCCGGTACATTTTGTTGGTAAAAACCAATTCGGAACTCCCCAAAGGGGCCACTGATACCGAGGCATCCAGCGCTTCGAGCACGGTGGTGAATCGCTCGTAGGACGCAGACAACTGTTCTCGAATTCGATTGGGCTCGGTGATGTCGGTCATCGATGTCATCCAACCGGTTTGAATGCCCGTGGCATCGATCAATGGCGACACATAAAGCCGTGCATCAAACAAACTGCCGTCCTTGCGCTTGACCCTCACTTGCATGCCCGTGGATCCAGTGCGTCCGCTGATTTCATCGTTCAAAACTTTCATCAGCATGTCTCGGTCAGCTTCAGGCCAATAGGGATAGGGCGGTGTGGTCCCCACCAAATCGGCTTCACTCCAGCCTGTCATTTGACAAAATGCGGCGTTCACGTAGGTGATTCGTCCTTGCATGTCCAAAGCACGCATGCCCGTCAGAATCGAGTTTTCCATGGCCCGCCTGAAGTTGGTCTCAGCCACCAGGGCCCTTTGGGTGTGCAAGCGTCTTCGTGTGTGACGCATGGTGCCAATTAGCATCCACACCGTCAACGCGCTCAAGGCAGCAACCAGCCAAAATAAGGCTCGACCGACCAGGCCTTGGGATGTGCGGTATGCCTGCGCACGCAAAATCAATGAATTGCCAATGGGTGAGATGGGCACTGCGGTTTCAAAGGATTTACCGCTCCAAGGCATGCTCAACCTCGATGAGGGTTTGATGCTTTGCCCCACCAAGACGTTGTTTTCTTCGTCCAGCAAAGAAACCGCATGTCGGGTGGTGACCTCGACGGGAATGGCAAAACGCACCAAGGCATCCAGAGAGTACTCAGCCAGCAACACCCCCTCAAATTGACCATGCATGATCAGCGGCACATGCAACTGGATTTGAGGCAAGGTGGGCTGCCCGTTTCTCAGCTTGGTGATGGGCGCAGAATAGGCGGCTTGTTGCAGATCTTGCGCCAAAGTGAAAGCGTTCATAGCCGCAGGCGTTCGCATGACATCAACGGCCCACCTTTGCAATTTGCCAGGCGTGGAGTAGAAGGTGACACTGGATTTCAGTTTTTGCGAGGCATCGAGCCAACTCAGCGAGGTCAGTTCTGGATATTGGCTGATCAATTGTTCAGACTCTGTTCTGAAGTCTTTCAAGGTGTATGCATCTTCTGTGACATTGCGTGCCAATCGCATCAACTGCTCTTGCCTCTCAATCAGACGCAATCGCAAGCGCTGTTGGGCATATTCCACATCGCGTCTGACACTTTCTTGCTCACGTCCAGCTTCTTCAAACTGAATGTAGGCCAAAGCCAATGCGATGGCCGCCAAAAACAACAGAACCGATAACAATGGGCCGAATAAGGCCAGCCGATCTTGTTGGTTGGGGCTTTGTTGATGCCACCAATTCAGCCATTTTTGATTCAATGGTCTCCAAGGGGCCAAACGGATGGTTTTTTGCTTCATTTTGTGACAGTGTAGAGGGGTTGTCACTCATTTAAATATCACAATATGAAATCACGATGCACGATTTGAAATTTCAGAAATTTTGTGCGACACTTCACGCATCCGACAAAAGGAGTCCTTCATGTCAGCCCTGCCCAACGAATCCAATCGACCCACATCCATGGATGAACAAGAAACACGCGAGTGGATGGATGCACTGAGCGCCGTCATTCAGGCCGAGGGGCCAGAACGAGCCCATCAATTGCTGGAAAACCTGCTCGCCCATGCCCGTGAGAACAGCATCGACATGCCGTTTTCTGCGACCACGGGATATGTCAACACCATCGAGCCACATCAAGAGGCCATATGTCCTGGCAACATTGAAATTGAAGAACGCTTGCGTGCTTACATGCGCTGGAACGCCATGGCCATGGTGGTCAAAGCCAATCGACACAACCCTGAAGATGGTGGGGATTTGGGTGGCCACATTGGTTCATTTGCCTCATTGGCCCACATGTTTGGAGCGGGCTTTAACCATTTTTGGCATGCTGAGAGTGAACATCATGGTGGCGACTGCATTTACATCCAAGGCCATGTATCGCCCGGTGTTTATGCCAGGGCATACCTTGAAGGGCGCTTGACTGAAGAACAACTGCTCAGCTTCCGACAAGAGGTCGATGGCAAGGGTTTGTCGAGCTATCCACACCCCAAGCTGATGCCAGATTTTTGGCAGTTTCCGACGGTGTCCATGGGTTTGGGGCCTTTGATGGCCATCTACCAAGCCCGTTTTTTGAAGTACCTGCATGCCCGGGGCATTGCCAATACTGAAAACCGCAAGGTGTGGGTATTTTGTGGCGATGGCGAGATGGACGAGGTTGAGTCTTTGGGCGCCATCGGCTTGGCCGCTCGAGAAAACTTGGACAACTTGATCTTTGTGATCAATTGCAATTTGCAGCGCCTGGACGGCCCGGTGCGTGGCAATGGCAAGATCATCCAAGAGCTGGAAGGTGAATTCCGGGGCGCCGGCTGGAACGTCATCAAACTCTTGTGGGGCAGCAATTGGGATCCGTTATTGGCCCGTGACAAAGAAGGTGCATTGCGCAAAATCATGATGGAAACCGTGGATGGCGACTATCAGGCCTTCAAGGCCAACGACGGTGCCTATGTGCGAAAGCATTTCTTTGGCCGTGATCCGCGCACGCTAGAGATGGTGGCCCACCTGAGTGACAACGACATTTGGAATTTGCGTCGAGGTGGCCATGATCCACAAAAGGTCTATGCCGCCTACGATGCGGCCATCAAGCACAAAGGTCAACCCACCGTGTTGTTGATCAAAACTGTCAAGGGCTTTGGCATGGGCAAAGCCGGTGAAGGCAAAAATACGGTCCATCAGACCAAAAAACTGACCGACGACGACATCAAGATCTTCCGTGATCGGTTCAACATTCCGATCCCGGACAGCGAGTTGGCCAAATTGCCGTTTTACAAACCGGCCGACGACACGCCCGAAATGCAATATTTGCATGAACGACGCAAGGCCTTGGGAGGTTATCTGCCCAAGCGCAGAACCCAAGCCGATGAACAATTCACTGTGCCGTCGCTGGACACGTTCAAGAGTGTGCTGGAACCCACGGCCCCAGGGCGTGAGATTTCTACCACTCAAGCTTATGTTCGCTTTTTGACGCAATTGCTGCGCGATCAAGCCTTGGGCCCGCGCGTGGTGCCGATTTTGGTGGATGAAGCCCGCACCTTTGGCATGGAGGGGTTGTTCCGTCAGGTGGGCATTTACAACCCGCTGGGGCAGCAGTACACGCCAGTCGATAAAGACCAGGTGATGTATTACAAGGAAGACAAAGCCGGTCAAATTCTGCAAGAAGGCATCAACGAGGCCGGTGGCATGGCCAGTTGGATTGCAGCCGCCACCAGCTACAGCACCAGCAACCGCATCATGGTGCCCTTTTATGTCTACTATTCGATGTTTGGCTTTCAGCGCATCGGCGACTTGGCCTGGGCGGCGGGCGACATGCAAGCCCGAGGTTTTTTGTTGGGCGGCACCTCGGGGCGCACCACCCTCAATGGCGAAGGCTTGCAACACGAGGACGGTCACAGCCACATTTTGGCCGGCACCATTCCCAATTGCATCAGCTATGACCCCACTTTTGCACACGAAGTTGGCGTGATCTTGCACCACGGCCTCAAGCGGATGGTAGAAAAGCAAGACAATGTGTATTACTACCTGACCTTGCTGAACGAAAACTACGCCATGCCTGGCCTGACACCTGGCACAGAAGAGCAAATCATCAAAGGCATGTACCTGTGCAAACCCGGCCCCAAGGCCAAAGCCAAGGGCAAAGAGCTCAGGGTCCAATTGATGGGCTCAGGCACGATCTTGCGCGAATCGCTGGAGGCCCAAACTCTGTTGGCCGCCGATTGGGGCATCGCTTCTGATGTCTGGAGTTGCCCCAGCTTCAACGAGTTGGCCCGCGATGGCCAAAATGCAGAGCGGCACAACCTGTTGCACCCAGAGGGTCAGCAGCAAGTGGCTTTCGTGACGCAGCAACTCGAAGGCCACGATGGCCCAGTGGTGGCGTCTACCGATTACATGAAAAACTATGCCGAGCAAATTCGGCCCTTCGTCCCACGCGATCGCGTCTTCAAAGTCTTGGGCACCGATGGCTTTGGTCGCTCGGACTTCAGAAGCAAATTGCGTGAGCACTTTGAAATCAACCGCCATTACATCGTGTTGGCCGCACTGAAGGCATTGGCCGATCAAGGCGACTTGCCCTTGGCCAAAGTCAGTGAAGCCATCACCCGCTATGGCATCAAAACCAATAAGATCAACCCCCTTTACGCCTGACGGAGAAGCGACATGGCACAGATCGAAATCCAAGTCCCTGACATTGGTGACTTCAAGGACGTGGCCGTCATTGAGTTGTTGGTCAAGCCCGGCGACACGGTCAAGCAAGAGCAATCGCTGATCACGGTCGAATCTGACAAAGCTTCGATGGAAATCCCGTCCTCACACGCGGGTGTGATCCAGTCGCTCAAGGT